>DASRYD010000459.1:0-6840 GCA_035653955.1 Pseudoxanthomonas sp. | reverse complement strand
CATCGGCCGGCCAATCGAACACGTGCAGGTACAAGCGCTCGGGCTGGCCGTTGCCCGCAGGCTTGCGGGTGATGCGTCCCCACGCCGGCGCTTGGGCGAGCGCGGCGGACTGCGTGCCGTAGATCGCCTCGCCGTTGACCTGCATCCAGCGGCCGATCGCATCGAGCCGTTGCAGCGAAGGCGCGGGCAGTTCGCCTTCGGCAGTCGGCCCGATGTTGAGCAGCAGGTTGCCGCCCTTGCTGGCCGCGTCGACCAGCATGCGGATCAGTTCGCGGTCCGACTTCCATGCCTGGTCGTGGCGGTTGTAGCCCCAGTGCCGGTTCATGGTGACGCACGATTCCCAGTATTCGCCCGCGCCCAGGCCGGCGGCCGGCACTTCCTGCTCGGGCGTGTGGAAATCGCCGGGCATGCCTTCGGCGCTGATGCCGCCCATGCCGCCGCGCGAATTGAACACGCGGTTGTTGATGATCAGGTCAGGCTTCAGCCCGCGCAGGTAGGCGACCATGTCCTCGGCGTCCTCGCGCGTCCACCAGTCGACCCACTCGCCGTCGAACCACAGGATCTCGACGTCGGCCTGCTCCACCAGCTCCTTCAGCTCGGTCTTCATGTCGCGCACGTAGCGCGACTTCTGCGCCGGATCGATCAGGGTCGGGTTCAGCACGTTCGGCTTGTTCTCGTGCTGCGACGGGTCGTGCCAGTCCATGATCGAGTAATACACGCCGAAATGCAGGCCCTGGCGGCGCACGGCATCGGCCAGCGGCGCGATCACGCCCTTGGCGTAGGGCGTGCGTCGGGCGATGTTGTAGTCGGTGCCCTGCGTGTCCCACATGGCGAAGCCTTCGTGGTGCTTGCTGGTGATGACCACGTACTTCATCCCGGCGGCCTTGGCCGCGCGCGCCCAGGCGTGCGGGTCGTACCGCTTCGGGTCGAAACGGGTCGCGAAGCGCTCGTATTCGGCCTTGGGAATGTCGGCCTCTTCCTGGATCCATTCGCCGTAGTCGCGCTTGCCCTTCCATTCGCCGGCGGGAACCGCGTACAGGCCCCAGTGCAGGAACAGGCCGAAGCGGGCATCGGTCCACCACTGCATGCGTTCGGCCTTGGCGGCGGCAGTCTCGCTGGCGGGCGTGGCGGCTTCGAGCCGTTGGATGGGCGATCCGGACCAGGCGAGCGCGGCGATCAGCAGGAGCGAGGGGATACGCATGGCGGATTCCTTACTGTGGCGGACGCGGGAGTCCCGGTGTTCGCGGCACCACCACCCAGGTCGGCGTGGTGGCGGAAACGCAGCACGGCCGGAAGAAAAACGCAGGGCCGGGCAGATCAATAATCCTGCCCGGCAGGAATGGCCGTCCCGGGAGGGGGTGGCGGCCGTCCTTAACCCTGCGGCGAATACAGGTTAGCATTGGTCCAACCACCAGACCATACCGGCGAGAGGCCGGGCGTACAGATGACCCGACCCCGCAAGCAGATCGCCATGCTTTTGCTGGCCCTGGCCGCCGTCTGTGGTCGGCTGCAGGCCGCCGATGCGCCCGCCGCCCGGCCGGATCCCGCCGAGGCGGCCCGGATGCAGTGGTTCGAGGACGCCAAGCTCGGCATCTTCATCCATTGGGGCATCTATGCCGCGCACGGCACCAGCGAGTCGTGGTCGTTCTTCAATGGCCAGACCACCTGGCCGGAGTACATGAGCCAGAAGCAGGACTTCACCGCGCGCCACTACGATCCGCAGGCCTGGGCCGACCTGATCAAGCGCAGCGGTGCGCGCTACGCGGTGCTGACCAGCCGCCATCACGACGGCGTGGCGCTGTGGGATTCGAAGCAGGGCTTGAACGTGGTCAGGGACACGCTGGCCAAGCGCGACCTGATCGCGCCGTTCGCGAAGGCGCTGCGCGAGGACGGATTGAAGGTCGGCCTGTACTACTCGCTGCCCGACTGGTCGTACCCCGATTACGACGTGCACACGCGCAAGGAAAAGCGTTACGACATCCGCAGGGAACCCGCGCGCTGGCAGCGCTACCTCGATTACTACCAAGGGCAAGTCGACGACCTCGCCACCCGCTACAACCCGGACCTGTGGTGGTTCGACGGCGATTGGGAACACAGCGCGCAGGAATGGCAGGCCGACAAGGTGCGCAAGGCGATCCTCGCGCACAACCCGGGCGCGATCATCAACTCGCGCCTGCCGGGCAACGGCGACTACGGCACGCCGGAACAGGGCGTGCCGATCCTGCGCCCCACCGACCGCTACTGGGAACTGTGCCTGACCATGAACATGTCGTGGGGTTACCAACCCACCGACAACGCCTACAAGACGCCGGGGCAGCTGATCCGCATCTTCGCCGACACCATCGCGATGGGCGGCAACCTGCTGCTCGACATCGGGCCGAAGGAAGACGGCAGCCTCGACGAACGCCAGGTGCGCATTCTCGAGGAGTTCGGCCGCTGGACCGGCAAGAACGCGCCTGCGATCTACGGTACGCGTGCCGGCATCGGCTTCGACTATTTCCACGGCCCGAGCACGCTGTCGGCCGACGGCCGCACGCTGTACCTGTTCGTCGACGGCCGCCCTAACGAGGACCTGATGGTCAAGGGCCTCGACAACAAGGTGCTGCGCGCCCGCGCGCTCGGCAGCGACGCTGCCATCGATGCCCGCGTGGTCGGCAAGCACGACTGGAGCAAGGTGCCCGGCCTGCTGCACCTCAAGGTGCCCGACGCCGCGCTCGACCCGGTGGTCACCGTGGTCGCGCTGGAGCTGGACGGCCCGGTGTCGCTGTTCAAGGAACACGTCAAACCGATCGAGAGCAACTGAGATGAAGACCGCCGCACTGCTGCTGGCCCTGTTCGCCGCAACGCCCGCCCTGGCCCAGCACGAAGAACATCCCTACGTGCCGGAAACCGACCCGCTGGTCGTGCGCAAGCTCGACCGATGGCAGGACTGGAAGTTCGGTTTCATGATGCATTGGGGGCCGTACAGCCAGTGGGGCGTGGTCGAATCGTGGTCGATCTGCTCCGAGGACGTGGACTGGTGCGGGCCGCCGAAGCGCAACCGGCACACCGAGAAGTACGCCAACGACTACATCGGCTACAAACAGGCGTACGAGCAACTGCCGACCACCTTCAACCCGGTGAAGTTCGATCCGGCCAGGTGGGCCGACGTGGCCGCCGATGCCGGCACCCGGTACGTGGTGTTCACCACCAAGCACCACGACGGATTCAGCATGTTCGACACGAAGCAGACCGGTTACCGGATCACCGCGCCGAACGTGCCGTTCCACTCCGACCCGCGCGCCAACATCGCCAAGGAAGTGTTCGACGCCTTCCGCGCGCGCGGCTTCGGCATCGGCGCGTACTTCTCCAAGCCGGACTGGCACAGCGAAAACTACTGGGCGCCGCGCTGGGCCACGCCCGACCGCAACGTCAACTACGACACGCGCAAGCACCCCGAGTTGTGGAAGGGCTTCGTCGATTTCACCCATGCGCAGATCGGCGAACTGACTTCGCAGTACGGCCCGCTCGACATCCTGTGGCTCGATGGCGGCTGGGTGAATCCGCGCGAACACCCCGACGCGAAGCCCGGCAGCGGTGCGGTGCCGTGGCCGCAGGATATCGACATGCCCGGTCTGGCCGCGTTGGCGCGCAAGAACCAGCCCGGCCTGATCGTGGTCGACCGCGCGGTCGGCGGACGCTACGAAAACTACCGCACGCCCGAGCAGAAGATCCCGGACGAACCGCTGCCGTACCCGTGGGAAACCTGCATGACCCTCGGCGATTCCTGGTCGTACGTGCCCAACGACAAGTACAAGCCCGCGCGCAGCGTGGTGCACATGCTGGTCGACGTGGTCGCCAAGGGCGGCAACTATCTGCTCAACGTCGGTCCCGATGCGAATGGCGAACTGCCGGCCGAAGCCGTCGAGCGCCTGCACCAGATCGGCACATGGATGAAGCTCAACGGCCAGGCGATCTACGCCAGCCGCGCGGTCGCGCCGTACCGCGCCGGCAAGTTCCGCTATACGCGATTGAAGGACGGCACGGTGTACGCGATCTACCTGGCCGACGACAAGGAAAAGACCCTGCCGGCGCAGCTGAAGATCCCCGGTCCGGCGCCGAAGGCCGGTGCGAGCGTGCGCGTGCTTGGCAGCGACGCGACGTTGGCGTGGCGGCGCGAAGGGGACGCGACCTTGGTGGACGTTCCCGCCGCCGTGCGCAAGCAGACTGCGGGTGCGTACGCGTGGAGCATCGAGCTTCCGGCCGCCGCGCCAGCAAACTAAAAGGCGACAACGCCAAGAATCAACGTGTCGAAACATTCCAGAAGAATCACATGCCGTCACGCTTTCTGAAATTCCCGATCGCGGCCGCATTGTTGTTGTTGCCCGCTTTCGCGTTCGCCACCAAGACGCCGATACCCGACAAGTTCGGCAACGACCACGACGATCCGCGCACCGCGCATCCGTCGCCGGTTCCCGAAGGCATGCCCGCCTGCACGGTCGACGTGCTGCGCCATGGCTTCGACAGCTTCGAACCGGCGAAGGCGCGCATCGACGCGGCGAAGCGATGCCCAGGCCCGTGGCACAAGGTGGTGCTGCGGCTGGACGGTGCGGTGAAGGGACGCCAGTACGATCGCATCGGCCAGTTCTCGGTCGGCGGCGTCACCATCTTCCGCACCAGTTCGCCGGAGCCGTCGCGCGAGGGCATCGAATGGCGGGTGGAGAAGGACGTGAGCGCCTATGCGCCGCTGTTCGCGCAGCCGCAGGACGCGGAGATGTTCCTCGGCAACGTGGTCAACGAGACCTACACCGGCGTGTTCGAGGTCAAGCTGAGCCTGCTGTTTTTCCGCGCGGATGAAGAACATCCGGCCGCGCAGGCCGCCGACGCCGTGCTGCCGCTGGACGGTCTGCACGAAGACGGCGCGGACACCGTCGGCAGGATCGCGATTCCCGCCGACAGCGAACGCCTGCTGGCCGAGGTCTACGCCACCGGCTCCGGCGGCGGTTGCGAGGAATTCTGGTACTACGCGGTACCGCTGGATGGCTACTGGTGCCACAACCCGCAAGGTCCGTACCGCGAAGTGCAGGTGCTGCTGGACGGCCGCATCGCCGGCATCGCCGCGCCTTATCCGCACATCTACACCGGCGGCTGGTCCAACCCGCTGCTGTGGTACGCGATTCCTGCACCGCGCACGTTCGATATCCAGCCGATCCTCTACGACCTGACGCCCTTCATCGGCATGCTCAACGACGGCAAGCCGCACGAAGTGCGCCTGCATGTCGCCGGCGTTCCGGAAGGGCGCGAAGGCTGGAAACTGCTGCCCAACCTGCAGGTCTGGCGCGATGCCGGCGTGCGGCGCACCAAGGCCAGGCTGCTGGACTACGACGCGGGCGAAGCCTCGCACGACCTGCGCCTGGACGCCGCCGTAGCCGACGACCAGTCGCTGCATTTCCTCGGCGCGCGCCGTTTCCGCGCACGCGGCGAAGTGCGCGGTTCCCGGGGCAAGGTCGAAACCACGGTGGAGCGCACGCTGCAGGCCGATGTGCACCACCGCTGGGGCTCGATGGACGACAACGACGACCGCATGGTCGCCGACTGGCGCGATCGCGCCGTGGTTTCGCGCAAAAGCAAGGCCGGCGTGGAGTCGCAGGCGGTCGAACAGAACTTCGGTTTCGATGGCGGCATCGGCCAGGTGCCGCTGCAGGGCGGCAGCGCCGGCAAGCCCGGCGAAAAGGGCGACGCCACCGAGAAGACCGATCCGAAGGTGCGCCTGACCACCGACATCCGCATCCACGACGACGTCGAAACCGTGCTTTCCCGCGATGGCGAGACGCAATCCACGCGGCGCACGCGCGACCGTTTCATCGGCAACGCTTCGTACGACCGCGGCGTGCCACGCGAAAAGCGCCGCGCCGTGGCCGACACCAGGCAGAGCTATCGCATCGAGGAAGACGGACGCTGCTGGCAACGCGACATCGCCACGCGCAACGGCCGTTTCGTCCGGGACGCCACGGATTGCGGCAAGGCGGCGCCGGCCTCACAATCGACGCCGGATCGCTGAAGTCGTCGCATGCCGAACCCCACCCAGACCCACGCCGAGGCGGATTCGCCGCTGAACGGCGCGCCTTTCCTCGCCGCCGACGTGGGCGGCACCCATGCACGACTGGCAAAGGTGCGGCGCTTGCCTGACGGCGACGTCGAAGTGCTCGCCCACCAGGTCTACCAGGGCGGCGCGTTCGCCAGCTTCGAGGCGATCGTCGCCGATTTCGTCGCCAGGCACGCGCAACCGGCGCCGCGCGACATCGTCATCGCCACCACCGGCGTGGTGCGCGGGGACACGGTCATCAACAACAATCTGCCGTGGACGCTGTCGGCCGCCGCGCTGCGCGCGCAGGGATTCGCCGAAGTCGCGCTGGTCAACGATTTCGCCGCCGCCGCCAATGCCGGGCAGTGCCTGCGCAAGGAGCGTTGCCGGTCGCTGGGCGGCTTCGACGGCGATGCCGAGCCTGGCCCCAGCCTGGTGGTCGGACCGGGTACCGGCCTGGGTTCCGCGTTGCGGGTGCCATGCCGCGACGGAGTGCTGGTGCTGCCGGGCGAAGCCGGGCAGATGTCGTTCGCACCGGGCACGTCGCGGGAAATCGCCCTGCTGCAGGCGTGGATGGCGGACACCTCGTACGTTTCCTGCGAACAGGTCGTGGCCGGCCCCGGTCTGCTGAAGACCTACGCGACGCTATGCCGCATGGACGGCGCGGACGCGCGACAGGGCACTTCGGCCGGGGTGATCGAAGCCGCGCGGCGCGGCGACGACGAGCATGCCCTGGAAGCGGTGCGGATCTTCTGCGCGGCGCTGGGCAGCGTGCT
>DASRYD010000458.1:0-8124 GCA_035653955.1 Pseudoxanthomonas sp. | reverse complement strand
GGAGCGGGCAGGGCCCGCTCCTACAAAGTCCGCCATTCGCCGGGCTGCAGTCCGGCAAGTTGGTGCGCGCCCATCGCCACGCGTACCAGTCGCAACGTCGGCAGGCCGACCGCCGCAGTCATCCGTCGCACCTGGCGATTGCGGCCCTCGCGGATCGTCAGTTCCAGCCATGCATCGGGCACCGTCTTGCGGAAACGCACCGGCGGGTCGCGCGGCCATAGCGCCGGCGCATCGATGACGCGCGCCTGCGCCGGCAAGGTCGGCCCGTCGTTCAACACCACGCCATCGCGCAGTTGCCGCAAGGCGGCTTCGTCCGGCGCGCCTTCGACCTGTGCCCAGTAGGTCTTCGCTTCCTTGTGCCGCGGATCGGTCAGCCGATGCGCGAGCGGGCCGTCGTCGGTCAGCAGCAGCAGGCCTTCGCTGTCGTAGTCGAGACGACCGGCCGCATACACATCGCCCGGCAAGCCGAACTCCGCCAGCGTGCGCCGCGGCGGCACGCTGCGGTCGGTGAACTGGCACAGCACGTTGAAGGGCTTGTTGAATGCGATCAGCATACGTTCGCTTCCCTTCTCCGATCGGGAGAAGGTGGCGCGCAGCGCCGGATGAGGGCGGGAGCCTGCATGCGCGAGGCTGGCAGCATGGCTAGCCAGTCTTACGCCCTCATCCGCCCCTTCGGGGCACTTTCTCCGAGTGAGAAGGAAATCCTACTTCGGTTTGACGAAGCGCAGGGTCATCCGGTCGCTCTCGCCGATCGCCTTGTACTTCGCATCGTCGGCCACGCCATGGTTGTTGCTGGGCGGGAGTGTCCACACGCCGTTCGGATGGTCCTTGGTGTCCTTCGGATTGGCGTTGACTTCGCTTTGCGCGTCCAGCTTGAAGCCTGCGGCTTCGGCGAGCGAAATCACCAGGGCCTCGGTCAGGTATCCGCTTTTCTTCATCGTCTCGATGTCGGTGTCCGGCTTGGCGCGGTGATCGACCACGCCGAGCACGCCGCCCGGCTTGAGCACGGCGAAGAATGCCTTGAAATGCGCATCGGCATTGTCGTCGGACACCCAGTTGTGGACATTGCGGAAGGTCAGCACCAGGTCGGCCGAACCATCGGCGCCGAGTTTCGGCGCGGCAGGGTCGTACTTCACCAGTTCGACCTTGTCGTACTGGGCCGCGCCCGCGGCGTACTTCTTGCTCAGGCCGTCCAGCGACTTCTGCTGGTAGCCGCGGTCGTTCTCCGCAACCTTCGTCGGGTCGACCACAGCGGCGACGTAATGGCCCTTGTCGCGCAGGTAGGGCGCGAGGATTTCGGAGTACCAACCGCCGCCGGGGGTGATCTCGACGACGGTCTGCGTGGGCTTCAGGCCGAAGAATTCCAGCGTTTCGACCGGGTGGCGATAGACGTCGCGGGCGACGTTCTTCGGGTCGCGCCAGTTGCCGTGCACGATTGTCTGCAAGGCGGCCGCGTCGCTGGCGGATTGCGCGGACCTGGCAGCCGTTTCGGCCGGATCGTCGGCCTTCTGCCCGGCGCCGTGGGCCGACACCGCGATGCAACCGGAAAGCAGGGCGACGGCGAGAAGCGTGCGTTTCATGGTTCGATCTCCGGGCGGGAAGGCAGCGAGCCTAGCACGCGTCGGCGCTCGGAAATGTGCGCGCCTACGCCAGCTTCAACGCGTCCGGATACGGCGACGTGTCCGGGTAATCGCCTTCGCGCAGCCGCGCCTGCAGGTCGCGCCACCACTGCGGGCGGAACAGGTCGGCGTGCGCGGCCCGCAGCGCCTTGGCCAGAGGCATGGGCAGGCCGAGGAACTGCGGGAATTTCTCCGGGAACACGTCGTGCGGACCGACGTAGAACCACGGGCCGTCGGCCATCTCCTCTTCCTCGCTGGCCGGTTGCGGATAATCGCGGAAGTTGCAGTCGGTGATCGGGCACAGCTCGTCGTAGTCGTAGAACACCGCGCGGCCGTGGCGGGACACGCCGAAATTCTTCAGCAGCATGTCGCCTGGGAAGATGTTGTTCCGGGCCATGTCGCGGATCGCCTGGCCGTAGTCGATGGCGGCCAGCCGCGCGGCCTCCGGCGTCTGCTCGCGCAGGTACAGGTTCAGCGGGCGCAAGCGGCGTTGCACGTAGCAGAGATCGACGAGGATGTCGTCGCCGTCTTCGCTGACGCTCAGCGCGCAGTTCTGCAGCAGGTCCTGCAGCAGTTCCGGCGAGAAGCGCCGGCGCGGGAAGCGCAGCGAACGGTACGACTGCGCATCGAGCAGCCGACCGGCGCGATCCAGGTGGAAAACCAGCGAGTACTTGTCCTCGACGTCCTGCCGGCTCATCCGTTTCGGATAGGCGAAGTGGTCGCGGATCAGCTTGAACACCAGCGGATAGCTGGGCAGGGTGAACACCAGCATCACCATGCCCGGCGTGCCTTCGGCGTGCACCAGGCGCTCGTTCGGCTGCGCGCCGAAATGGCGGAAGAAGGTGCGGTAACGTTCGGTCTTGCCCTGCTTGGCGCGACCGAGCACGGTGTAGAGCTCGTCGATCGGCTTGTTCGGCAGGAGCGAACGCAGGAATACCACCGCGTCGCCGACCGTGGCCAGGTCGGCGTGGAAATAGCTGCGCGAAATGCCGAACAGCTGGGCCACGTCGGCGCGGCGGGTCAGCACCGCCTCGGCGCGCAAGCCGTCTTCGCCGTTGACCAGGGCGATCACGCACGGCGAAAAGCGATGTTCGCCGAACACGCGGCCGACCAGATAGGCGCGGCGTTCGCGATAGAACACCGTATCCAGCAGTTCGATGGCGCGCACCGGGCTGTCGCCCCAATGGGCCAGGTCGTCCTGCAGACGCACCGCAATGGCCGCGGCGCAACGCAACGGGTGCGCGTAGGGAACGTCGAAACGATAGTCGGCCAGCATCCGCGCGAAGCTGTCGGCCGGACGCAGCTCCGATATCGCATAGCTGTGCCGTGCCACCGGATGGGTGATCGCGTCGGTCGGCTCGATGTCCAGGGCGACGAACTCGATCTCAGCGTCGACGCCACGGGTCTTGAAGAAACGCCGGGTCAGGGTGTTGTAGAAGGTCTTGTACAACTCACGGTCGATCTGTCCGCCGATCGAGCCTTCGTAGTGCCTGCGTATCGCGCCCCACAGTTCGCGGTCGTGGGCGTGCTCCTGCAACAGGGCGCGCAGGCGCAGCATGCATTCGCCGATGCAATGGTCGTACAGCTCGATGCGCTCGACCGCATCGTCGCGGGTCCCCGCCCAGTCGCGGGTCTCGAAGCGCCGTTTCGCCCGCCGGGTGATCTCGCCGAAGCGCGCGTGGTAGTCGGCGAAGGCGTCGCGGATCAGGACCGCTATCGGGCCGGGTTCGAACATGACCCATCATAACCATGCGAGATAGCGATGCTATCCGGCGGCGCCGCACGTGAAGCGATGGTCGTTCCGACCCTTCATTGCGGGCACAGGATCGGTGTCGGTGCGTAAGGGGAAACTCCCTGCTTCAGATTCGTGATCTCACTCACACGGACCCGCGAGCCGATGTGCGTCGCGTCGCGTTATTCAATCCGGCGCTCGTGATATTTCTTGGGGAGGGGACTGCTTCCACAAGAAAATGCGCCGCCATCGCGGCCGCGCAGGAGCAGCCGTACGGAAACGGGAACATGGAAAAACTGATCGATATCGAACTGAAGATCGTCTCCGATCGCCGCGATGGCCTGCTGCTCGCCTTGGGCGAAGTACTGATCGCCAACCGCTTCAACCTGCTGCGCCATCGCCGCGCCAATACCGCCGACGGGGTGGTCATGGTGCTGGTGGTACAGGGACCCGAAGCCAACATGCTGCAGATGGAAGAGCAGCTTGGCACGCACTGGCTGGTGCAAAGCCTGGAATCGAATCCTTACGACCCGGCCGCACCCGCCGCGATGCCTTCCTCGATACCTGCTGCGGCGATCGCGCCCGCAACCGTGCAGGCTGCCGCATCGGCTTCGCCGGCGACTCCGGCGCAAAGCCAGGCCAAGGCGGTTTACGACCAGAAGCGCGTGGAAGCCTTGTTGCCGCAGATCGCGAAGGACTATCCACGCGTGTTCGGCCCGCTGCTGGGCCTGGAGCGCGGACTGGAACCGGCCCAACGCGAATCGACCCTGCGCTACATCGGCGCGCGCGTTGGCGCCTGGGTATACAAGCGCGACTTCGCTTTGGGCGCACGCCTGCCGATGGTCGGTTCGATCCGGCAGATCGCCCTGCCTGCGCTGCGCCAATTGCTGCCCGCCGAGCTGGAGGAGGAGTCGCTGAAAACCTCCGGCAGCCCGTTCGCCAATCCCGGTCCGGGGATAACCGCGCCGCAATGCCATTTCCTGCGCGGGTTCCTCGAGGGCGCGCTCAACGAAGCCGGCAACCTGGGGATGGTGCGGGTCAGCGAAACGTCCTGCCGGGCCAACGGCGGCGAGTGTTGCAAGTTCGTCTTCCACGTCTGACCGGGCCTCGTCCGGCCAACACAACCACAGGGGGAAATACCATGCCGCACGACCATGCGATCCAATGCATCCACGACCCGATGCTGATGCTGCTGTCCTACCTGGTCTCGGTGCTCGGCTCGTTCACCGCTTTGCAGGTGGCCATCGGCATTCCGACTGCGCGGACTTCGGGACAGCGCTGGCAGGCCGTCATCGCCGGCGGCGTGGCACTGGGTGCGGGCGCGATCTGGGCGATGCACTTCATCGCCATGCTGGCATGCCGCATGGAAATCCCGGTGACCTACGACCTGGGCCTCACCGCTCTGTCGGCGATCATCGGCGTGGCCGCCTGCATGGCCGGCCTGGCGATCACAGGCGCCGGCACCTTCGGCTGGAGCAAACTGCTGCTGGCGGGCCTGTGCATGGGACTGGGCGTGGCCGGCATGCACTACACCGGCATGGCCGCGATGCGGATGCCGGCGGAGATCGTCTATGACCCGATGATCGTCGGCTTGTCGATGGTCATCGCGGTAGTCGCCTCGACGGTGGCATTGTGGCTGGCCTTCAATCTGCGCGGCTGGGTTCAGATGCTGGGCAGCGCGCTGGTGATGGGCGTGGCCGTGTGCGGCATGCACTACACCGGCATGTACGCCGCGCACTTCGTGCCGAACGGACAGGACGCCGCGCTCAGCACCGCTGGTGGCCTGGGCGGCGATTATCTTGGCATGGGCATCTTCGCCGTTGCCACCGTGCTGCTGACGGTGATGCTGGTGATGACCATGCAGCGTCGCCAGCGTCGCGCCGCGGTTTCGATCTGATTCCTCGAAGGGAAAACAGGGTGGGGCCGGCCGATGGCTGCCCCGCCCTTTTCCTTGTTCATCAGCCCGGCACGATCCCAGCCTGCTGCAGCACCCATGCGCGCACGGTGGCGAAATCTGGCAGCGACTGGCTACGCTCCGGATAGACCAGGTAGTGGGCGAAGTCGGCCTGCAGGCGCTTGCGGGTCAGCGGCACCAGGCGAGCGGCGCGGATCAACGGCTCGGCCAGGGTCCAGCGGCCCAACGCCACGCCCATGCCCTGCGCGGCGGCCTGGTGCAGGGTCTCGGTATCGTCGAACTGGGCCACGTAGCGTCTCGGCGGCGTGCCGCCGAACTTGTCGAACCATTGTTTCCAGCGTTCCGACGGATCGCCCAGCAACGGCAGATCGCCCAGTCGCTCCAGCGCCGGCTTGCCGTGGCGCTTGACGAAATCCGGGCTGGCCACCGGGACGATCCATTCGGGGAACAGCAATTCCGCGCGCACGCCCGGCCAGCGTCCGCCACCCAGGCGCAATGCCATGTCGACCGGCTCGCGTTCGAAATCGACCACGCGCGTGCTCGATTGCAGGTTCAAGCCGAGTTCCGGATGCGCGGCGAGGAATTCCGGCAGCCGCGGCACCAGCCATGCGGTCGCCATCTATGGGATCAGGCTCAGGGTGATCGTGCGTTCGGATCGGGAGCCCAGCCGTTGCAGCGCATCGCCGATGGCGTCCAGCGGCGCGGCCACCGCTTCGAACAGGCGCCGGCCCGCGGGGGTCAGTTCGACGCCACGCGGCCCGCGCGCCAGCAATTTGTGGCCGAGACGTTCCTCGAGCAGGCGCATGCGGTGGCTCAATGCGCTGACGGTCAGGTGCATGGCCTCGGCGGCGCGGGTCAGGTTCTGCATCCGCGCGGCGGTGACGAAAGCATCGATCTGGTCCAGCGGCAGGCGGCTCACGTTCTCATCCCTCTTGAATGCAGCTCAAGACTGGTTTGCACAGCTTTCGCTTTTTCTGGGCCAATCATGGGACTAACTTGTTTCCTGTTCAAGCCGGATAGGCCGGCAAGGGAGTCAAGCATGAACCGCGAATCGCAACAATCCTGGTGGCGCGAACTCGGCGCGATCAGCCGCGGCCTGGATTTCCTCCAAGGCGGCGGCAGCTTCGATCCTTCCGAAACGGCAGCCACGCAACCGGTCGAACCGGCGCGTACGATGCCGGCACGGCGAAACGTCGCGCATCTGCTGCATAACCTCGTCTACCTGGGCGGCCGACCGATGCGTGCCGGACACAACGACGACCTGGACGAGTCGTTCGAAACGTCGCCGCGTTTGGGCGATACCTGCAAAACGTGTTGAGTCTGCGACCGCGAATGGACTGTTCGCGGGTCTCGTGAAGGTGGCCCGGCTGCATCGCCATCCTGCAGGGAATCGAGGCATCGCGGTTAATGCTTTTGCCCACGATTCCGGCGCATAAAAAAACGCCGCCCGATGGGCGGCGTTTGTTCTTTGCTGCTTGCCAGCGTCCGGCGATTACAACTCTTGCTGGACGAAGCCGATCTTCAGCATCTGCGCGGTCTTGGCGGCGGCCAGTACCTTGGCCATGACCTCGTAGTGCGAATCCGGATTGGCGTCGATGCGCAGTTCCGGCTGGTTGGTCGGATCGACCTTCACCGCGTCGTCCATCAACTTGGGCAGGTCGGCGGTGTTCACCGGACCGTTGTTCCAGTACACCTGGCCCGCCGCGTCGATGCGCAGGTCGATCGGCGGCGGCGGCTCCTTCACCTGCGGCGGCGGGTTGATGACCCGTTGCGGCAGATCCACGTTGATCGGATAGGTCATGATCGGCGCGGTGACGATGAAGATGATCAACAGCACCAGCATCACGTCGACCAGCGGGGTCACGTTGATGTCGGCCATCGGGCCGCCACCGCCACCACCACCGGATTTGGTGTCGAAAGCCATGCCTTAGTGCCTCTTCTCTTTGGTGGCGACGAAGCCGATGTCCAACATGCCTTGGCCTTGGGCGACCTTGGTGATCTCGTTGATCGTGCTCATCTTGGTGGTCTTGTCGCCGCGCAGGTTCAACTGCGGCTGCGGGGTCAGCTGCGCGGCGCTGGACAGGCGCGATTCGAGGATTTCACGGCTGATCGGCTCGTCGCCCCAGAACAGGTCGCCGTTTTCCTTCACCGAAACGGTGATGGTCTGCTGCGGCTTGTTCTTGTCCTTGTCCGGATCCTGGTAGTTCGCTTCCGGCAGCTCGATCTTCACCTTGTGCTGCATCAGCGGTGCGGTGATGATGAAGATGATCAGCAACACCAGCATCACGTCCACCAACGGGGTGACGTTGATGTCCGCCTTGGGGCCGCCGGCGTCGCCGCCTGTACTGAATGCCATGTCGGGCTCCGTTCTTTAACTCTAGTGCCTGTTACGACCGGCCGGATCAGCGCACGCGGGCGCCGGTGGCGAAGAAGTCGTGCAGGTCGTGCGCGAAGGTGTCGAGGCGGGAGTTGGTCGCGGCGTTGGTGCGGCTGAAGAAGTTGTACGCCAGCAGCGCCGGGATCGCGGTCAACAGGCCGAGCGCGGTCATGATCAGCGCTTCGCCCACCGGGCCGGCGACGGCGTCGATCGAAGCCTGGCCGGTCGCGCCGATGTTGATCAGGGCGCCGTAGATGCCCCACACGGTGCCGAGCAGGCCGACGAACGGAGCGGAGGAACCCACGGTCGCGAGCACCGTCATGCCGCCTTCGAGGCGCAGGCTTTCGCGCGCGACAGCCTGGCGCAGGGCGCGATCGATGAACTCGGAACGATTGAGCGCCTCGACCAGTCGGCTGCCCTCGTTGCGCTGGTGGTGCGCCGCTGCCGAAGCGCAATCGAGCGCGATCTTCGAGAACGGTTC
>DASRYD010000457.1:0-1941 GCA_035653955.1 Pseudoxanthomonas sp. | reverse complement strand
CCGTTGGCCTGGCCGCTGCGCAGGCGCGAAGCCCCGGCGGCGGCGACCGGGCAAGCTACCGACACCGGCATCGGCCTGTCCGAACAACTGCGCATCGCCTTCCGCGACCGCAGCTACTGGATGCTGCATGTCGGCTTCTTCACCTGTGGCTTCCACATCGCGTTCCTGGTCACCCACCTGCCCACCGAAATCGCGATGTGCGGCCTGTCGGACAAGGTTTCGGCCACCGCGCTCGCGCTGATCGGCCTGTTCAACGTCGGCGGCAGCCTGGCCATCGGCGCGCTGGGCCAGCGTTACCGGATGAAGTGGTTGCTGGCCCTGATGTACGCCAGCCGCGCATTGCTGATCGCGCTGTATCTGGTGCTGCCGCCGACGCCGCTGGTGTTCTATGCATTCGCCGCCGGGCTGGGCGTGACCTGGCTGGCCACCGTGCCGCCCACCGCGGGGATCATCGGCAAGCTGTTCGGCGCACGTTATCTCGCCACCCTGTTCGGCTTCACCCTGCTCTCGCACCAGGTCGGCGGCTTCCTCGGCGCCTGGCTCGGCGGACTGGCGCTGGACCGCTTCGGCGATTACTCGTGGATGTGGTACGCCGACATCGCGCTGGCGCTGGTCGCCGCGGCGGCGAACCTGCCGATCAGGGAAGGTTCGCCACGGTTGGCCGCATCGCCGGCGTGACCTCGGCCAAGCGCCGACGGTCGGCCGATTGACAGTCGCAATGGCCGACCACCAGAATCCCGCGGAAGTCGTCTATCCGGCCGCGGCCGGTGATCCGGGGGGAATCATGATTCGCTTGAACGACGGCAAGGCATCCGTCCTGCCGGCAATCCTGCTCATCGCCATTCTTGCCTTGGCCGGCTGTTCGGCCGGCGACAACACCAAGCTTGCGGCGGCGGGCGTCACCGAGTTCCATCGTCTGCTGGACGCCGGCGAATTCGACCGGATCTACGCCGACGCTTCCGCCGACCTCAAGCAGGCGACTTCGCAGGAAGATTTCCTCGCCCTCCTCGCCGCCGTGCGCAGGAAGCTTGGAACCACCAAGTCTTCTTCGCAGCAAGGTTGGAACATCAACTACAACACATCCGGCAGGTACATCACGCTGGCGTACGCAACCGTCTATTCCGACGGAGAAGCGGCCGAACAATTCGTCTACCGGATCGAAGGCGAGCGCGCGTTGCTCGCCGGCTACCATGTCAATTCGAACGCGCTGATCGTCAAGTAGCCGCGGCGCAGCGCGCGCACAGGCCATGCACTTCCAGCGTCTGCGCCTGCGGCTGGAAGCCCAGCGCCTTGGCCCGCGTTTCCAGTTGCGAAACCACTTCCAGGTCTTCCAGTTCCACTGCGCTGTGGCAGCGATCGCAGATCAGGAACGGCACCGAATGCTGCGCGCTGTTCGGATGATGGCAGGCGACGAAGGCGTTGACCGATTCGAGCTTGTGCACGAAGCCGTTAGCCATCAGGAAATCCAGCGCGCGGTACACGGTTGGCGGCGCATCGGCACCGACGCCTTTGCCGGACTTGCCTTCGCGCACCCAGTCCAGCAACTCGTAGGCCTTGACCGGCTTGCCGGCTTGCGCGATCAGTTCCAGCACGCGCGCACGGATCGGGGTCAGGCGCAGGCCGCGTTCCTGGCAGGCGTGTTCGACCGCCGCCACGAAGCCGCGGGCGTCGTGGACGTGGTGCTTGGGGTCGGTGCAGGCGTGCTTGCTGGCCATGGAACCTATTTAGGCACCTTTCGACGCCATTTCAACCGCAATCGCTATCCGCTTGAGCGCCTCGTCCCGGCCGGCCAGGTACACGGTCTGCGAGATGTCCGGGCTGACCTGGGTGCCGGTGATCGCCACACGCAGCGGCTGCGCGACCTTGCCCATGCCGAGGCCAAGCTGCGCGGCCGCCTCGTGCAAGGCGACCGAGACCGTTTCGGCGCTCCAGCCGGCCAGC
>DASRYD010000456.1:0-4211 GCA_035653955.1 Pseudoxanthomonas sp. | reverse complement strand
TGCGGACCCCAGCGTGCCGCCTGCGCAAACGCGACCGCCCACCGAGCCGGCGCCGCCGCACGTCGATCCCCGCAAGGAACGGCACGACGCGGAGATGACCCGGCTCGCGGCCGAATACCACCTGCGTTCGGAGCTGTACGCGAAGCGGCCGAAGCGCAAGTTCGTCTCCGCCAGCACGCGCGAATACGTGTACGCCGACTACCTGCGCGAATGGGTCGGGCGCGCCGAGCGCGTAGGCAACCTCAACTACCCCGACGAAGCGCGACGCGAGCGCCTGGCCGGGCAACTGGTGATCAGCGTCGCCGTGCGCCGCAACGGTTCGGTGGAGCAGACCAGGATCATCCAGTCCAGCGGCATACCGCTGCTCGATTCCACCGCGCTGCGCATCGTCAGGCTGGCCGCGCCGTTCCCGCCGCTGCCGAAGACCGACGAGAACATCGACATCCTGCACATCACCCGCACCTGGCAATTCCTGCCGGGCGGCGAAGTCGTCGATCAGTAATCCTTCGAACGACTGCGGGCAACTTGCATCGGCCCGCGCCGCGCGCGGAAGATAGCGGCATCCCTTCGTCCAAAGGCGATGCCATGTCCCGCGCCCGTTCGTTCGTCCCCGCCCTGCTCTGCGCCGCCCTCGCAGGCGCGATTACCGCCGCCGCGCAGGACGCGCCGCTGACTCCGATGACGCCGGACATGTATCCGGCCTACAAGAAGGTCGAACAGGCCAACGACTACGTGCGCCGCGTCGAGATGGTGCCGATGCGCGACGGCACCAAGCTCTACACCGTCATCGTGTTCAGGAAAGGCACGAAGAACGGCCCGATCCTGCTCAGCCGCACGCCGTACAACGCGGCCAAGGCGACCATGCGCATTCCCAGCACGCGGGTCATCGACATCCTGCCGCTGATGGACGCGGAATTCGTCGACGACGGCTACATCCGCGTCTACCAGGACATCCGCGGCCGCGACGGCAGCGAAGGCGCCTACGTGATGAACCGGCCGATCCGCGGTCCGCTCAACGACACCGGCATCGACGAATCGACCGACGCCTACGACACCATCGACTGGCTGGTGAAGCACGTCGCCGAAAGCAACGGCAAGGTCGGCATCACCGGCTCGAGCTATCTCGGCTTCACCTCGCTGATGGCCACGATCGACCCGCATCCCGCGCTGAAGGCCGCGGTGCCGCAGAGCCCGATGGTCGACGGCTGGCTCGGCGACGACTGGCTGCACAACGGCGCGTTCCGCGTGACCAACCTCGACTACATCACCGGGCAGACCACCGATGCCGGCAGCGGCGGCGGCGTGCCGTCCGGCGGCAGCGACGATTACCTGAAGTTCCTGCGCGCCGGCTCCGTCGGCGATTACGCGCGGCAATGGGGCGTGGACAAGTTCCCGTTCTACCAGAAGCTCGCGCAGAACCCGGCCTATACGCCGTTCTGGTCGGAGCAGGCCGTGGACAAATGGCTGGGCGCCCGTCCGCTGACGGTGCCGACGATGCTGGTGGTCGGCCAGTGGGACCAGGAAGACAGCTACGGCGCGCCGGCGGTGTACCAGGCGCTGAAGAGCAAACCCAACGCGAAGGAGCTGCTGCACCTGGTCATCGGGCCGTGGCGGCATTCGGGCGTGAACTACCAGGGCGACAGTCTCGGTGCGCTGAAATTCCCGGGCGACACCGCGCTGGAATTCCGCACCCGTTACATGAAGCCGTTCCTCGACCATTACCTGAAGGGCGCGCCGGATCCCCGCATCGCCCCGGTCGTCACCTACCAGACCGGCGCCAACAAGTGGGATGCCTCACAGCAGTGGCCGGCGGGCAAGCCGACGCCGCTGTATCTCAAGGCGAACGGATCGCTCGGTTTCGCCGCGCCGGCTTCCGGCGGCCACGACGAATACGTTTCCGACCCGTCCAAGCCGGTGCCGTTCGTGCCGCGCCCCGTGAAGATGGGCGACCGCGCGGTGTGGACGGCCTGGCTGGTGCACGACCAGCGCTTCGTCACCGATCGCCCGGACACGCTGGTGTACCTCAGCGAACCGCTGGACAAGCCCGTGCACATCATGGGCGCGCCGCAGGTCGACCTTTACGCGGCCACCAGCGGCACCGACAGCGACTGGGTGGTGAAGCTGATCGACGTGTACCCGGACGACAACGGCTACACGCCCGAGATGTCGGGCTTCGAATTGCCGGTCGGCATCGAGATCTTCCGCGGCCGCTACGCGCAGGGCTTCGACAAGCCGGGCGCGCTGGTGCCGGGCAAGGTGGAGCGCTACCGCTTCGGCCTGCCCAACGTCGACCACACGGTTCTGCCGGGCCATCGCATCATGGTGCAGGTGCAGTCGTCGCTGTTCCCGCTGTACGACCGCAACCCGCAGACCTTCGTGCCGAACATCTTCGACGCTAAGCCCGCGGATTACGTCAAGGCGACGCAGAGCGTGTACTACGGCGGAGAGACCCCGAGTGCGGTGGTGTTGCCGGTGGCGGGGGATTGAGCCTTGTTGCCACGTCGCGACTGCAGGTCCGCGTCACCGGCCAGAAGCCGCCTTCCACCCGGCAGTTTGGAAACGCCCGTCTCTAATCCGATCCGGCACGCGAGGCCCGTTCGCTGACCGCACCGTTCTCGTACACGGCCAGCGCCTGCACCTCGCCGTCCACGTTGCTTTCGAACTCGAAACGTATGTCGCGCTCCACGGCGAAGAAACGGGTCCGCGTCTCCGGATGGAGCGTGGCGGCGAAGCTGCCGGCCTTGAGCTTCAGATGGTCGCCTTCGACTGAGACGAGGATGTCGCCGATACGGGATGAACGATAACGACCCGCATAGGCCGCGAGCGTCGATGGAGAAAGGGGCAATGCTAATGGGTGGCGGAGTGTAGGGTATCGGGCCGTGTCGTAGCTCAGCACGCGATGCATGCGCCATTGGCCGCCATCGAGCTTCCACACGCTGGTGAACTCGGCTTGTCAATCGAGGCGCCCGGGCTTGCCCGTTTCCCGGGCGTAGAAACGGTGCCTGCCGGATAGGATGGCGTAGCCGCCGTTGAGCGGATGGAATTCGAGGCTTCCATCGACCGCCTCTCGCCGCAATCGCATTCGGGGATCGCCGCAAGGGCCCTTGCGCAACGATTCGACCAGCGCCTCGCGAGAAACGATCAATCCCGTCTTGTCATGATAGAACTCGACGTCGGCGGTGAGCATATCTCCCATTGCCTTCTCGAACGAGGTTCTGCCTTTCCCGCTTTTCGGACTATGGGAGGCTCGTGCGCAGCTTGCGCAGGAGCTTCGCCAGCTGCGTGCGTTCTCGTTCGCTAAGGCCGGATAGCGCCTCACTGGCCTGTTCGAAGCGGGCGACGATAGCTTTATCGATCAATTTGCGGCCCTGGGGAGTCAACGCCGCGGCCAGCGAGCGGCGATCATCCCCTTCGGCGTTGCGCGCAATAAGACCGCGCGCCTCGAGCCGGTTCAGGCAGGCGGTCATCGCCCCCGACGTGAGCAGCACGGACTTGCGCAAGGCGGTCGGCGTCAGCCGGTAAGGCACGCCGGAACGCCGCAGCGTGGCCAGTACGTCGAGATCGGTGTAATTGATGCCCGCTGCGCGCAGCCGTTCGCCCGCGCCCGCCTCCAATAGCCGGCCCAGGTGCAGGATCCGGCCCACCACGGCCATCGCCGAGGCATCCAGCTCTGGGCGCTCCCGGCGCCAGTCGTGCAGCAGTTGATCGACCACGTCGTGGTCCGCGCGGCTTGTGGGAGGCTTTCCGGACATGCCGTCATAGTATATTCACATAAAGTATCTTGACTTGAAGATACCTCGATGGAAGCATCGACCCATCCCGACCGGGGCACGCGCATGCGTTCGATCTCCCTGATGCCGCATTGGCGGCTGTTGCTTTCCTTCTTGCTATCGATCGCGTCGACGGCGGCTGTCGCCCAGCACAAACCGGGGGAGATCGTGATCGAGCGCGGCACGATTCACGACGAAAAAGGAGTTCCGGTCGCGTACGAGATCGGCACCCTGTACGTACCGGAGAACCGGAACAAGCCCGACAGCCGATTGATCGGCATCGGCTTCGCCCGGATCAGGTCGCCGCACCCGACCGGCGCGCCGCCAGTGTTCTGGCTGCCCGGCGGCCCCGGCCTGAGCGTGCTCGGCTCTTTCGCCAAGAACGATATGGGCAAGCTGCGCCTCTGGCTGAACCTGGCCGCCATAGGGGACCTGGTCGTC
>DASRYD010000455.1:0-4542 GCA_035653955.1 Pseudoxanthomonas sp. | reverse complement strand
AGC
This sequence comes from Pseudoxanthomonas sp., assembly GCA_035653955.1. Lineage (GTDB taxonomy): Bacteria > Pseudomonadota > Gammaproteobacteria > Xanthomonadales > Xanthomonadaceae > Pseudoxanthomonas_A. The sequence continues at coordinate 4,539 of DASRYD010000455.1, read as the reverse complement.
AGGCGCCGTGGTCGGCGTCGCCGCGGCATCCGCCTGGTTGCGGAAATTCACGAAGGCTTCGCCGCGCATTTCCTGCAGGAAGCGGTTGTATTCCTCTTCCAGCTTGCGCCGGCCGATGGTCTCGCGCACCTGTGAGCGACGGTTGGCGTCGCCGACGTCGCTCTGGCGGGTGCCTTCGCGTTGCACGACGTGCCAGCCCGCTTCGCTGCGGAACGGTTCGGTGACCTGGCCGTCCTGCAGCGCGGCGACCTTCTGGCCGAAATCGGGGCCGTACGCGTCGGCGGGGAACCAGCCCAGCTCGCCGCCGTTGTCGCGGGTATTGGTGTCTTCCGACGATTCCTTGGCCACCGCGGCGAAATCGGCGCCGCCGGCGATGCGCGCGCGCAGGGTGTCGATCTTGGCCTTGGCCGCGGCCGCGTCCTGGGTCGGCGTGATCCGGACCAGGATGTGGCGCGCATGGTATTCGGTGACCATCTTCGGCGCGGCCTGGCTGGCATCGCGGGTCTCCACCAGCTTCAGCAACTGGAAGCCGCTGGGGCCGCGGATCGGGCCGACCACCTGGCCCGCGCTCATGCCCTTCAGGGTATCGGCGAAGGCGGGCGGGATTTCATCGACGCTGCGCCAGCCCAGATCGCCGCCTTCCAGCGCGTTGGGGCTGTCGGAATAGCGCACCGCGGCGGCGTTGAATTCCATTTCGTTCTTGTCGAGCAGGGCCTTGATGCCGTCGACCTTCTTCTGGCCGGTGGCGATCTGCTCGGGCGTGGCGCCTTCCGGCAAGGCGACCAGAATGTGCGCCAGGTGGTATTGCGTACCGCCGCTGGCCTGCGCGGCCATCGCCGCATTGACTTCGGCCTCGCTGACCTGGATGCGGCTCTGGGCGAAGCTCTGGCGCAGCCGCTGCACGGTGATCTCGTCGCGCACCGAGTTGCGGAACTCGTCGAACGACAGGCCCTCGGAGGCGATGCGCTGGCGCAGGCCGTCGATGGTGGTGCCGTTCTGCTGGGCGATGCCGCCGACGGCGTTGTTCAACTCGTCGTCGGTGACGGTGATGCCGCTGCTGTTGGCGCGGGCGACTTGCAGCTTCATCAGGACCAGGCGCTCGAGCACCTGCCGTTCCAGCACGTTCTGCGGCGGCAACTGGCCGGGCTGATTGGCGTACTGCTGGGTGACGTTGCGCACGGCGCGGTCGAGCTCGCTCTGCAGGATCACGTCCTCGTCGACCACCGCGGCGATACGGTCCAGCGGTTGCAGGGTCTGCGCGGAGGCGGCGACGGCGCCACCGAGCGAAGCGATGACGAGGAGACAGGCGATGGATTTCTTCATGGCAGGGTAGGGTCGGAAGTTTCCGGGTTTTGGTCGCGGATCGAAGCCGGCGGCACCAGGTAGAGGTCGTCTCGGTAATAGCCGAGGATAGCGCGTCGCAGGGTGCGTTCGGTGTCCTGCCCGGCCGAACCGAGGCCTTTCAGCTCGAATTCGACCTGGATGGAGTTGTTGAGTTCGCCATTGCGGTTGCGCACGTAGCGCCGGCCCAGTACGCGCACGCTCATGCAGCAGCTGTCCCATTGCACGCCGGCGAGGGCTTCGAGCAGCTTATGGTCGCTCAGCGAGTGATAGTAGCGGCCGACCACGCTCCACGAGGGCGTAACCGGATACAGGAAAGAAAAGTCGGCCTGTTCCAGCAAGTCGTTGCCGGTGCTGGTGTTGCGGCGGTAGCGATAGCCGATGTTGACCACGCCGTCGCCGCCGATCAGGTAGCGCGCACGGATCGTCGCCAGGTCCTCGCGGCGGAACTTCGGGTCCCATTGGTAGGCGGCGGCGATGTTCCAGCGGTCGCTGGGCGCGTACTGCGCCTCGGCCACCCAGGCCGACTTGCCGCGTTCGATGACCGGTTCGCCGGGCACGGTTACCCGCGAGCCGTCGAAATAGCGGATTTGCCCCAGGCTGACGGCGAGTTTTTCCTTGCCATCGGTCTGGCGGATCAGTCGCGAGGTCAGCGCCAGGGTCAGCTGGTTGGCATCGGCCTGGCGATCGGCGCCGGAATAGCGGTTATTGCGGAACAGCGAGCCCCAGCTGAAGGTCATCGGAGCGGTGTCGAACAGCGGCAGCCCGTCCTGGTCGCGGTATGGTGCGTTGAGGTAGAACAGGCGCGGCTCCAGCGTCTGCAGGTAAGGCTTGTCGCCGACGGTGGCGTCGCGGTCGAAGTACATGCCGGCGTCTAGCGTGCCGATCGGCAGACTGCGGCTGGGGGACGTATTGCGGAACTCCGCGATCATCGCCGGCGTGACTTGGTCGGCCGCGACACCGTACTTCGCCATCGCCTGCGTAACGGCCAACTCGTCTGCCTTGCCGCCGTCCAACCTATAGTCGGTGTAGCGCCAGGCGAGCGTGGGCGTGACGAACCAGCTGGGGCCTTGCAACGGCGTCGAAACGTACGGCATCAGATCGACACGGCTGCCGCCATAGCGCGGCAGCACAATGCCGGTGTACTCGAAGTCGTCGTCGGCGAACCTCTTCAGCCGCACATCCTCATGGGCGAACCGCACCGCTTCGGCGTGTACGCCAGCCACCAGCCAACGGCCGAATGGCTGTTCCCAATTCAGGAAGGCGCGCGGCAGGCGATGGTAGGGCAACGAGGCTTCCGTCAGCGTGTAATCGGACAACTGGTAATAGTCGGCCTGTACAGCGGCATCCCAGTAGCGACCACGGCCCCAGACGCCGGCCGTGCTGGTCATCGAATATGCGGCCTGCCCATAAAGCGAATTGCCGAAGTCTTCCAGATAGCGTTCGTCGCTGATCCAGTTCAGGTTCGCGCGCGCCTGCCAACCCGAGCCGAGATTGTGTGAGCCGCGGAAAGCGAAGCGACCGCGGTCTCGGTCGCGCAACTCATCGTTGGACATGTAAGCCGTGTCCAGCACACCCTTGCCACCCGGATACAGGTAACGGAATTGCGCGCCCAGCTGGAAGCCGCGCTTGCTCATGTAGCGCGGCGTCAGGGTGGCGTCGTAGTTCGGCGCCAGGTTGAGGTAGATCGGCTGGCGGTAGTCGAAACCGTTGCGCCCGGAACTGCTGATTGCCGGATACAGCAGGCCGGTATGGCGGCGGTCGTCGACCGGGAACTTGATCCACGGCACATAAAGTACAGGCACCTTGCCGATGCGCACGGTGGCGTTGCGGGCCACGCCCCAGCCTTCGTCGGTGTCCACATCGATGCGGTTGGCGCGCAATTCCCAGCTGCGCTGGCTCGGTGCGCAAGTGGAATAAGTAGCGCCGTTGAGTTGGCCGTTCGCACCCTGCAGGACGATGTTGTCGGCGCCACCGTTGCCCCGTCTCGATACCAGCTGATAGCGCAGGTTGTCGATCTGGTGGCTGTCCTTGTCGGTGCTGCCGTGCGCCTTCTCGGCGATCACGCGCATGCCCGAGTCCTGGTAGCGGACGTTGCCGGAGGCTTCGTAGGTGCCCGCCTCCTGGTCCAGTTTGAAATTGTCGGCCTTCAAATACTGGTCGCCGCGGATCAGTTCGACATTGCCGTCGTACACCGGGTTGTTTTCGGTGCCGCTGAGCATGTCGCCTTCGATGTTCGTGTTTTCCTGCGCACGTTTCTCGCGCGCCTGCTCACCGGTCAAGCCGGCGGCCGGCGGGGGGGCGCCCGGAAAGACGGGTACGGCATCGCCGATCGGGCACAGGCCCCAGTTGTCGGGCTTGCCTTCATCGGCTGCCATTGCCGGCAGGGCCAGGGCAATGCTGAACGGGATGGGCAGCAGGCGGAGGGCTCGGCGCACGCAGTCGGGGATCCGGGCGGAAAACGGCCGTTAGCTTGCCGCATGAACCGCGAGCCGGCAATGAAAGCCGACGGTCGGTGTCGGGCGGGGTTCAGGCGTACCGAGGGTCGTCTACCGGTCCGGCACGGCCGGGTTCAGCGCAGTTCGGCCACGTGGGCCACGCTGCATTCGCGCAGCGCTTCCAGGCTGTAACCGCCCTCCAGCATCGACACCAGCCGGCCGCCGGCGTGGCGGCGGGCGATGCGGCGCAATTCGCGGGTCAGCCAGGCGAAGTCCTCGGTTTCCAGCATCAGGTCGGCCAGCGGGTCGTGCATGTGCGCGTCGAACCCGGCCGACACCAGCAGCAGCTGCGGGCGGAAGTCGTCCAGCCAGGGCAGCAATTCCTCGGCCCAGACGTTCTGGAAGCGGAAACCGCCGCTGCCCGGCGGCAGCAGCACGTTGCGCAGGTTGCCCACGCCGCGCTCGTGCGGGCTGCCGGTATGCGGGTAGATGCCTGATTCGTGGCTGCTCAGGTAGGCCACCCGCGGTTCGTTGCGGAAGATGTCCTGGGTGCCGTTGCCGTGGTGCACGTCGAAATCGACCACGGCGACGCGTTCCAGCCCGTGCCGTTCCAGCGCGTGCGCTGCGGCGATGGCCACGTTGTTGAGCAGGCAGAAGCCCATCGCGGCGTTTGGGGTGGCGTGGTGGCCCGGGGGACGCACGGCGCAGAAGGCGGTCTCGGCTTCGCCGTTCATCACCGCATCCACCGCGGCGACGCCGG
>DASRYD010000454.1:0-2386 GCA_035653955.1 Pseudoxanthomonas sp. | reverse complement strand
CGCCGTGCGTTGCGGACGACAGGCGCTGAGCTACGCCGGGCTGGAAGCGCGCGCCAACCGCATCGCCGCACTGCTGCGCGCGCACGGCGTGCATCACGGCGCGCTGGTCGGACTTTCCGTCGACCGTGGCGTGGACATGCTCGCGGCATTGCTGGGCATCCTCAAGACCGGCGCAGGCTACGTGCCGCTGGATCCGGCGTTCCCGCAAGAGCGATTGGCCTACATGGTCGGCGACGCCGGCCTGGCTGCGTTGGTCACCCAGCGCAGCCATGCAGGACGCTTCGACCTGCGCGGGCGTCCGGTGCTGGCGCTGGATGCGTTGGACGACGAGTTGGCAAGCGCATCCGCGACGCGCGTGCCGCGCGACCCGGTCGATCCGGAAGCGGCGGCCTACGTGATCTACACCTCCGGTTCCACCGGCCAGCCGAAGGGCGTGCAGGTGCCGCACCGCGCGGTGGCCAATTTCATCGCGTCGATGCAGGGCGAGCCGGGTATCGCCGCCGACGACATATTGGTGGCGGTGACCACGCTGTCGTTCGACATCGCGGTGCTCGAACTGTTCCTGCCGCTGAGCGTCGGCGCCGAGGTGGTCATCGCTGACCGCGAGACCGTGATGGACGGCGAACGGCTGGCGACCCTGTTGCGCGAAAGCGGCGCCACGTTGATGCAGGCCACGCCGTCGACCTGGCGGATGTTGCTGGATGCAGGTTGGCCAGGCGGCGCGGATTTCCGCGCGCTGTGCGGCGGAGAGCCCCTGCCGCCCACGCTGGCAGAGGCCCTGCTGTCGCGTTGCGGCGAGTTGTGGAACCTGTACGGCCCGACCGAAACCACGGTGTGGTCGACCTGCTGCCGCGTGCGCGATCCGGAGCGCGGCATTTCCATCGGCCGCCCGATCGCCAACACCACGGCTTGGATCCTCGACGAGCAGCGGCAGCCCTGTCCGCCGGGCGTGCCTGGTGAGCTGTGCATCGGCGGCGCTGGCGTGACCCTGGGCTATCTGGGACGCGCCGAACTGACCGTGGAGCGATTCCTCGCCGATCCCTTCGACAGGCGCCCGCAGGCGAGGTTGTACCGTACCGGCGACCGCGCGCGCTGGCGCGCGGACGGCACGCTGGAACACCTCGGCCGGCTCGACTTCCAGGTCAAGGTACGCGGTTACCGAATCGAACTGGGCGAGATCGAAACCGCACTGACCGCATGCCCGGGCGTGGCGCAGGCGCTCGCGCTGGTGCGCGAGGATCGCCCCGGGGACGTGCGTCTGGTCGGTTATGCGGTGCCGCAGCCGGGCGCGGCGCTGGACCCGCAGGAACTGCGTCAGCGAGTGAAGCAGGCCTTGCCCGAATACATGGTGCCCCAGCATGTAGTGGTGCTGGAGCGCATGCCGTTGCTGCCGAACGGAAAGATCGACCGCAAATCGTTGCCGATGCCGGGACAGACAGGTTCGGGCGAGATGGCGACGGCCGACGCCGTCTCGCAGGCTGCGGCGGACGCGCCGCGCAATGAAATCGAACGCCGGGTCGCCGCGGCGATGGGGCAGGTGCTCGGCATGCCCGATATCGGCGTGCACGACAACTTCTTCGCGCTGGGCGGGCACTCGCTGCTGGCCGCGCAATTGACCGCGCGCCTGAACCGCGATTTCGGCGCGTCGCTGAGCTTGCGCGCATTGTTCGACGGACCGACGGTCGGGCAACTGGCCGAAGCGCTTTCGGCGAACCGCACGCAGGACGCGCCGCGTCCGCCGATCCCGCCGCGCGCCGACCAGCGCGAAGCGCCATTGTCGCTGGTACAGGAGCACATGGCGCAGCTGGAACGGATCAATCCGGGCCAACTGGGCTTCAACACGCCTTCGGCGCATTGGCTGACCGGCCCGCTGGGCCATGCCGCGTTCGAACAGGCGTTCGCCGATCTGATGCAGCGGCAATCGGTGTTGCGCACGACCCTGGAGGAACGCGATGGCGAATTCGTCCAAGTCGTGCACGAGCGCATCGACACGGGGCTGGCGGAAGTCGAGGATCTCGGCGCATTGCCGGCGGACCAGCGCGAGCGGGCGCTGGCACAGCGCATCGACGCGCTGATCGCCACGCCGTTCCAACTGGTCGGTGCGCCGTTGTTCCGTGCGCGGCTGTTCAAACTGGAAGAAACGCGGCACGCGCTGTTCTTCATGACGCATCACGTCGTCTGGGATGGTTGGTCGTTCGACCTGTTCTATCGCGACTTCGCCGAGTTGTATGCCGCGCGCTGCGAGGGCCGCGAAGCGCGGCTGCCGACGCTGCCGGTCAGCTATGGCGATTTCTCGGCCTGGCACCGCCGTTTCGTCGACAGCGCCGAGTACGCGCGTCAGCGCGACTTCTGGCGCAATCGCCTGGGCGAAGCGCTGGCCGATGGC
>DASRYD010000453.1:0-2785 GCA_035653955.1 Pseudoxanthomonas sp. | reverse complement strand
GAGCATCCCGGCCAGTTCCGAACAGAACGCGCTGGCCGACGGCAGCGCGACGATCCGCGGCGCGCTGAAGTCGCAATCCTCGACCGGCGGCAGCGCGACCGGCGGCGTGCTCAACGTCGACGGTTCGCTGAGCTGGCTGGAAAGCAACACCACGCCGTTGCAGTTCAACGTGCGCGGCAACGATTTCCTGATCTCGGACACCGCCGAGCTGCATGCGGTGGCCTCGCCGAACCTGCAGGTCGGCTTCGTCGACAAGACCATCCAGGTGCGCGGCGAAGTCGCCGTGCCTTCGGCCAACATCGACATCGACAAGCTCGACGCCGGCGTGTCCGCGTCCGAGGACGTAGTGGTGCTGGACCCGGCCGACCCCGAACGCGCGCCGAGCTCGCGACTCGACCTCGACCTGGCGATCACCCTCGGCAACGCGGTGAAGCTGAAAGGCTATGGCCTGGAAGGCACGCTGACCGGCACCTTGCGCGCGCGTTCGCGCCCGGGTCGCGAGATGGTCGCCACCGGCCGCCTCGACGTCGACGGGCGTTACCGCGCCTATGGGCAGAAGCTCGACATCACCCGCGGCGAACTGACCTGGAGCAACGCGCCGATTTCCGACCCGAACATCCGCATCCGCGCGGAACGCGAAGTGGTCAGCGCCGACGTCACCGCCGGCATCGACGTGATGGGCCGCGCCAGCCAGCCGGAGGCGAAGGTGTGGAGCATCCCGGCCAGTTCCGAACAGAACGCGCTGGCCTACCTGGTGCTGGGCCGCCCGTTGAGCACCGCCAGCGGCACCGAGGCGCAACAGATCAACGCCGCGTCCTCGGCGCTGACCGCAGGCGCCGGCCTGCTGGCTTCGCAACTGGGCGCGAAGATCGGCCTGGACGACGCGGGCGTGCTCGAGTCGCGCACCCTGGGTGGCGCGGTGTTCGGCGTGGGCAAGTATTTGTCGCCGAAGCTGTACGTCAGCTACGGCGTGTCGATGGTCGGCAGCGGTTCCGCGCTGACCTTGAAATACCTGATGCGCAAGGGCTTCGACCTCGAAATCGAGTCCAGCACGATAGAGACACGCGGCTCGGTGAACTGGCGCAAGGAAAAATGACGCGCCTGCGGAACGGAGCGGTCGCCCGCCCCGTTGCATGACGCCCGCGCCCGGAAACCGACGGAACGCCGTCGCGATCCGAACCCGTTTCCGGACAGAGAATCCGTGATTTCTTCGTTCCGTCCCGGCTTTGTCCGTCCATCGGTGGACTTCCCCTATCGAGTGGTACCGTCATCTGCGGTGACGGGATTGGCGCCCTTTTGACGATTACCGGTTCAGAGACTCCCGAACCGAGCAGGAACCCGCAATGAGCGCCATGCTGTACCCCGCCGCCAACACCCGGCCCCAGCCGGTTTCCGACGATGCCTGGCTGACGCCGGAGGAAATCGGGATCGTCCGCAGCCAGTTCGTCCGCGTCTGCGAGGACGCCGACGGCTTCGCCCGCGATTTCTATGGCTCGCTGTTTTCCATCGCGCCGCTGCTGCGCGCGATGTTCCCTGACGACATGGCCATGCAGCGCGCCCGGTTTGTGCGCATGCTGACCGTGCTGGTGGCGCAGCTCAAATTCCCCGAAGCCCTGGTCGCGCCCTTTGCCGCGCTGGGCGAACGCCATCGCGGCTATGCGGCGATCCCGCTGGACTACGAGAATTTCGGCCGGGCATTGATGCGCGCACTGGCCTTGCGCCTGGGCGACGATTTCGACGTGCCCGCGCACGATGCCTGGAACAAACTGTACGGACGCGTTGCGGCGATCATGCAAACCGGCACGCGCCGCGCCTGACCGCGACGATCGTGCCCGCGTTCCCTGCCACGCCTGCCGCCCATCGCGCGGCCATGCATGTGGCGGCCAGGCTGGAAGCCCGCGCGTTTTCTTGCGAAAACGAAGCGGTCGCCCGCTTCGTCCCGGTTCCGTCCAGGGCGCTTACCAGCTGAAACCGGCGCCCGCCGATACGCTGCGCTCGTTACCCGAGAACGCACCGCCGATCGACACACTGGCGTTCGAACGCACCAGGCGCTGATAACTCACCGCCATCGCCGAATGGCCGCCCTGCGCGCCGAAACCGACGCCGACCCGATTCCGCCCCGGCAGGCCCGTGGTATTCACTGCCGCTGCGGCCATCGCACTACCCAACGCACCCATGCGATCGATGCGCGCGTCGGTACGTGCGAAGCGCTGGTCCACGTCGCGCTGGAGCTGGGTGAAGCTGTCGCTCCAGGCGGCGAAGCGATTGTCGGTGTAGGCATTGGCGCTTGCGAGCGTGGTTGCATCGCCTTGGTCGGCGTATTCGCGCACGTCCGCCGTGGCGATTTCGCCGATATTGGCGATCTGCTGGTCGGTGTAGGTGTTGGCCGCGGCCAGGGTCGTCGTGTCGCCAGCCGCCGCGATCGCAGTCGCTTCCGCCTCGGTCAGTCCGCCACCGCCCGCGCCGCTGCCGATCTGGCCATCCAGATAGGTCAGCGCGTCGCCGACATTGTCGAAGGTATTGCCGTCGATCTCGTAACCGGGACCGCTGAAACCGCTGCCCGCCACGTAGCTGGCGCCGCCGCCCAGCGCTTCGGCGACCGGGGTGAGATCGGTGCTGCCGCCGCCACTGCCCACGCCGGCGATTGCGGCGTTCAACTGGCGCAGGTTCACCGCATCGGTCGCCTGGGTGGCATCGGCGACGTAGATGATTTGCCGTTCGGCGCCCGCCGTACCCACCGACACGGCATTGCCGCGGTCGGCCCGCGCGCCCGCACCGATCGCCA
>DASRYD010000452.1:0-1500 GCA_035653955.1 Pseudoxanthomonas sp. | reverse complement strand
GACGCCGATTCGATGTAGCCGGCCGGCAGCGCGCGGCCGAAGCGCGCGGCCAGTTTCAGGCCCTCGCCTTCGCCGCGGCGCGCGATCAGGGTTTCGCGCAGGTCGTCCTGCCAGTTGCGCAGCAGGTGGGCCAATTCCTGTTCCAGCGCGGCGGTATCGACGTCGACCTGATCGCCGACCTTCGGCCGCACCACCAGGTGCAGCTGGGCCAGCGGCGATTCGCCGAGTTGCACGTTGGTGTCGACGAACTCGCCGCGCAGCGCCTGCTTCAGCAGCGCCTCGATGCGCAGGCGAACGTCGGTGTTGAAACGGTCGCGGGGGATGTACACCAGCGCGGAATAGAAGCGGCCGTAGCGGTCGCGCCGCAGGAACAGCCGGCTGCGCACGCGTTCCTGCAGGCCGAGGATGCCCATCGCGGTGCGGGTCAGCTCTTCTTCGCTGGACTGGAACAGCTCCTCGCGCGGCAGCGTTTCCAGGATGTGGCGCAGGGCCTTGCCGCTGTGGCTGTTCGGCGACAGGCCGGACTGGCGCATCACGTGCTCGTGGCGTTCGCGCACCAGCGGGATTTCCCACGGTCGGCGGTTGTAGGCGCTGGAGGTGTACAGGCCGATGAAGCGCTGCTCGGCGACCGGGCGGCCCTGTGCGTCGAATTCGAGCACGCCGATGTAGTCCATGTTGCCGGGACGATGCACGCCGGAACGTGCGTTGGTCTTGGTCAGGATCAGCGTGTCGACCGAACCGGACTGCGGCATGTAATGCGCGGCCAGGGTCTTCACCGGGCGCGCCTGCGAGCTTTCCTCGCCGCGCAGCAGGCCCAGGCCGCTGCCTTCGACCGCGTGCAGCACGCCGCCGTCGATGCGGTATTCGCGGTAGCCGAAGAAGGTGAAGTGGTCGTTCGCGGCCCAGCGCAGGAATTCCTGCGCCTCGCGACGGCCGGCATCGCCGACCGGCATGCGCCGCGTGGCCAGATCGTCGGACACGGCCAGCATCTTCTCGCGCATCACGCTCCAGTCCTGCACGATGGCGCGCACCTGTTCCAGCACCTCGCGGATGCGCGATTCGATCTTCGGCATCTGCTCGGCCGGCTGGCGGTCGATCTCCAGCAGCATCATCGATTCGGGCTTGCCTTCGCCGACCGCGGTCAGCTTGCCGGCCTTGTCGCGGCCGACGCGGATCACCGGATGGCCGAGCACATGCACGCCCACGCCCAGGTCGGCCAGCGCCATGCTGACCGAATCGACCAGGAACGGCATGTCGTCGTTGGCGATCTGCAGCACCGAATGCTGCGATTCCCAGCCATGCGATTTCTGCGTGGCGTTGAACACGCGCACGTTGGCGGTGCCCGGCTTGCGGCTGCGGACGAAGTCCAGCATGTCGGCGACCAGCGCGGCCCAGCCGTCGGCGCTGTGGTGCACGTATTCGTCGGCCTCCATGCGCTTGTAGAACGCCTCGGCGAAGGCCACCGCTTCCGCCGCGCGCGCGGCCGGCAGGCGCTTGCGC
>DASRYD010000451.1:0-2816 GCA_035653955.1 Pseudoxanthomonas sp. | reverse complement strand
TGGCGCCAGTTGCGCCCTCGCCTGCTCCCGGGTCGACCCGCCGATCTGCGCACTCATGCCTTCGCCTCGACGTCGCCCCGGCTCCACCGCCCGTCGATCTGGCGCCAGATGCCGCCGGCGTTGCGGTCGCGCAACTCCAGCGGCAACAACGCATCGGGCAACTGGTCGTAGCTGTGCAGCGCGGCGAAGCGGCGGATCGTGCCGGGCATGCCCACGGCCGAAAAACCCGGATGCGTGGTGCTCGGGAACGGGCCGCCGTGGTTCTGCGCCGGACTGACCGCCACCCCGGTCGGCATCTTGTTGGCTATCAACCGGCCCACGCGCGCGCGCAGTACCGGCGCCAGCGCCTGCCATGCCGCATCGTCGCTGCCATCGGCGGCGCGGTACAAGGCGCCGGTCAGGTTGCCTTCGAACGCGCGCGCCACGGCCTTGGCCTGATTGAGGTCCGACGCCCTCACCAGCAGGCTGACCGGACCGAAGGCTTCGGCCTGCAGTGCACGGGCGTTTTCCAGGAAACGACTGCCGGCGACCGTCAACAGCGTCGGCTGGAAGCGGAATCCCGCTTCCGCACCGCGTCGGCCACCTGCCAGCACTTGCGCGCCGGCGCCGATCAGACCGGCCACGGCCTCCTGCAGATGCTGCAGGCCGCCTTCGGACAGCAGTACGCCGGCCGCACCGCCGGCAAAATGCTGTTGCGCGGCCGCGACAAAAGCATCGCTGCCATCGCCATCGATCACCACGACCACGCCGGGGTTGGTGCAGAACTGGCCCGCGCCCATCGTGCAGGAGGCGAAGAATTCCTTGGCCAGCGCTTCGGCCTGCGCGGCCAGGATGCCGGGCAACAGGAACACCGGATTGATGCTGGACAACTCGCCGTAGAACAGCACGCCCGCCGTGTCCGCGGCCGCTTTCAAGCCGAGGCCGGCGCCGCGGCTGCCGGTGAAGCCGATCGCGCCCAGGCGCGCATCGGCCGCCAGCTTCATGCCCAACTCGCGCGGGAACTGGTACAGCATCTGCACGGCCTGCGCCGGCAGTCCCGCTTCCTGCAGGGCTTCATGCGCCAATTCCGCGAGGCGCTTGCTGGTACCCGGGTGGGAGGGATGCGCCTTGGCGATGACCGGATTGCGCGCGGCGATCGCCGAAGCGAAATCGCTGCCCGCAATGCCGTTGAAGGCGAACGGGAAGTTGTTCGGCCCGAACACCAGCACCGGCTTGCCCAATGGCGCCAAGTGCGCACGCAAGCCGGCCGCGGTGTCGATCACCGGCAGGGTCCAACTGCGTTCGCGCACCGCCGTGGCTGCCTGGCGCAATTGCCCGCTGGTGCGCGGGATTTCCGCTGGCAGGAAACGGCCCTGCGCGGAAAGCCCGGTCTCGCGCTGGGCCAGCTCGGCCAACGCTTGCGCGTTGGCATCGATCCGCGCCGCATACGCGTCGAGGAACGCGGCGATGCGTTCGGGTTCGGTCGCGGCGAGAGTCTCGGCCACGTCGCTTGCCGCGACCAGCGCCGCCTCGATGTCCGCCGTACCGCTGGTGGGGAACTCCGGACCGAAGGCCTCGCCCAGCGCCGGGTCCACGGCGCGGAAGGTTTTCACGGTTTCCAGGCTCGGCTGCCAGCGGCCGGCGATCAACACGGGTTCGGTTTGCGCGCTCATTTCGTTTCTCTTCTCGTTGCTTGCGTCTGTTCTTTCATCGCGACCTGCAGCGCCGGCGCGGGGCGGCTTGCGACCGCCTGCACCGGCACCCCGGCACTCAGAACTTCGGCCGGTTGGCGATGGCGTGGTCGATCACCTTCAATGCGGCCTCGCGCTCGGCGCCGATCACCGGCAGGCGCGGCGCGCGCACGCGCTCGTTGCCCAGGTCGACCTTCGCCTGCACCAGCTTTATCAGCTGGACGAACTTCGGCACGGTGTCCAGGCGCAGCAGCGGCAGGAACCAGTCGTACAGCGCGCGCGCCGCGGCGTAGCCGCCATCGCGGGCCTGTTCGAACAGCTTCACCGACTCGACCGGATACGCGTTGACCAGGCCTGCGATCCAGCCTTCCGCGCCCATGCAGATGCCTTCGACGATGGCGTCGTCCATGCCGACCAGCAGCACCAGGCGCTCGCCCAGCACTTCCTTGATCGCGGCGAAACGGCGCACGTCGCCCGAGGATTCCTTGACCGCCTGCAGGTTGGGGAATTCCGCGGCCAACTCGGCCATCTGCGCCGGCAGGATGTCGGTCTTGTAGGCGACCGGATTGTTGTACAGCAGCACCGGCAAGTCGGTGGCGCCGATCACCGCGCGCGCGTGCGCGGCCACTTCGTGCCAGTCGGTCGAGTACACGTATACCGGCAGAACCATCAAACCACGCGCACCCGCCGCTTTCACTGCCTGGGCCAGGCGCACCGCTTCGTCGGTCGACAGCGACGCGATGCCGGGAACCACCGGCACCTTGTCGCCGACCGCCTCGACCAACGTCTTGACGATCGCGACCTTCTCGTCGAAGGCCAGCGTCGCCGCTTCGCCGAGCGAGCCGAGCGGAACGATGCCGGTGCAACCGGCGTCGACCAGTACGCGGGCGTGGCGGGCCAGGAATGCATGGTCGACGCTGCCATCCTCGTTGAACGGCGTGGTGATGGCGGGCAGAACGCCCTTCCAGAAGGAGGCATTGCTCATGTGATTGCACCTTGGGAGGAGTGGTTGGAAAAGGATTCGGCCAGCGTCGCCAGGCGCGCCGGGAACAAGGGAGGACGACGGTCAGCGCCCGGACTTTCGGCGCAGGCAAGCGCGAGTTCCGCCAGCGCCGTGCCGCAGATGCGGCCCTGGCACGCGCCCAT
>DASRYD010000450.1:0-2233 GCA_035653955.1 Pseudoxanthomonas sp. | reverse complement strand
AACGCGGAGCCGTTCAAAGCCGGCGCCGGCGGCTGGGGTTCCGCACGCCCGCGCGAAACCACGGATGGCGTCGGCGAGACCCTGCCGCTGTTCTGAAGTCTGCCTCCCGTGGCGGCGAGCCTGCTCGCGAATGCTTCCGATTCCCTGGCCGGGAAAAGCCGGGGCATTCGCGCCTGAAGGCGCTCCCGCAAGGGCCGCGCTAAACTGCGCGCATCGCCTTTCCCGGAACCCGCCATGTCCCTGCTCCGCGCCGCCCTGCCCGCCCTGTTGCTGCTGTTCGGCGCCGGCGGTTGCGCCAGCGAACCTTCGGTCGAGCTGGGCGGCAGGCACTACGCGGTGGAAATCGCCGACAGCGACGAGGAACGCGCGCGCGGGCTGATGTTCCGCGACCGCATGGAAGCCGACCACGGCATGCTGTTCATCCACGACCGCGAGGAACCGCAGGCGTACTGGATGAAGAACACCAAGATCCCGCTGGACATCCTGTATTTCGACAACGCGCGCAAGCTGGTCGCGCAGCAGCGCGACGTGCCGCCGTGCTCGGCCGGCGACGCCTGCCCTTCGTACCCCAGCAATGCGCCGGCGCGCTACGTGCTGGAGCTGAATGCCGGGCAGGCCGCGCAGATGAAACTGCAGGATGGCGCCCGTCTGCAATTCGGCAAGGGCATCGCCGCGCCGAAGGATTGAGCTTCTGCGGGAGCGAGCCCGCTCCCACGGGATTCCGGGCTGAACAGCGACGAACAACCGGCCCCGGAGGCTTGATTGTCGCCGCGAATGGCCGCAAAGTTCGGCCATGGGGGCCAGACTGACACTGCCGGACTGGAACGCATTGGCGGCACAGGCCGACGAAACCGTGCCGCTGCTGGAAACCGCGCTGCTGATCGCGCGCGACGAATACCCCGACCTCGACGCCGACCTGTACGACACGCTGGTGCAGAGCCACGCCGAGCACCTGCGCCCGGAAATCGACGCGATCGACGCGTGGCCGCTGAAGATGGCGGCGATCAACCGCCACCTGTTCGACGAACTGGGCTACACCGGCAACCACGACGAGTACTACGACCCGCGCAACAGCTACCTCAACGAGGTGTTCGAGCGCAGGCTCGGCAACCCGATCTCGCTGGCGATGGTGCAGATGGAAGTCGCGCGCCGGCTCGGCGTGCCGCTGGACGGGGTGTCCTTCCCCGGCCATTTCCTGGTACGCCTGCCGGTCGACGACGGCATTCTGGTGATGGACCCGTTCAACGGCGGCCGCCCGCTCGGCGCCGACGAACTGCGCGAACGCGCCAAGCCGCACATGGGCGGCGACGTGCCCGACGACAGCACGCTGCTGCAGATCCTCGACCCCGCTTCGCACCGCGCCATCCTGATCCGCGTGCTGCGCAACCTGCACGGCGTGTACGCCGAGCGCGACGAATGGGACCGCGCCGCGCGCAGCGCCGACCGCGTGCTGAAACTGTCGCCCGACCAGCCCGAAGCGCTGCGCGATCGCGGTTTGGCCTACCTGAAGATGGACCACGCCCACGGCGCGCGCCACGACCTGACCCGTTACCTGCACGTCTCTCCGGATGCGCCCGACGCCGAGGCGATGCGCGAACGGCTGGTCGAGCTGAGCGCCGGTACGGCGCGCATGCACTGAACCGTCGCCGTGGGAGCGGCTTCAGCCGCGATGCTTTTGCCTTGCAGGTCGAGCATGCTCGACTCCGCGAACGACGGACATCCGGTCGCGGGCATGGCCCGCTCCTACATCTCCACCATCTCGAAATCGTCCTTGGTCACCCCGCAATCCGGGCAGGTCCAGGTGTCCGGAATGTCCTCCCAGCGCGTACCCGGGGCGATGCCCTCTTCCGGCAAGCCATCGGCCTCGTTGTAGATGAAGCCGCATACCACGCACATCCAGCTGCGGTACACGGTGTCGTCGGCGTCGCTCATCGGGGGATAATGCGGGGAATGGAAGCGCATTGTCCCACCCCTGCCGTCACGCCGAAAGCCTTGCGTGGCCCGGTTCCCCGGGGTCTCTACCTGATCACGCCCGATGAACCCGACACCGCGCGGCTGCTGGCGCGCGTGTCGCCGCTGCTCGGCGCCGGCATCGCCCTGCTGCAATACCGCAACAAGGCGGCCAACGCGGTGCTGAAGCTGGAACAGGGCACGGCTCTGCAGGCGCTTTGCGTGCGGGCCGGCGTACCGCTGGTGATCAACGACGACATCGTGCTGGCCCGCCACGTCGGCG
>DASRYD010000449.1:0-5055 GCA_035653955.1 Pseudoxanthomonas sp. | reverse complement strand
GGCGCACTCCGGTGCCGGCCCCGTCCGGCCCCGGAACCGCTCGATGCAGTTCGATCACCGCTTTCTTCCCGTCGTATCCCATAAACAGATAGCTGGAGGAGTCATGCGCTACGTTGCCGGAGCATTGCTGGGTCTGCTGTTGTCGTATGCCGGAATTAGGGAAGCCCAGGCCGCCACGTCTGTGCCGCTCGGCGGCAACGCCTACATCACCATGGCGCCGAAGAACGCCGCCGAAGCCATCACCGACACCGGACTGCACAACTGGACTTCGTCGCAGACGGTGATCAGCACCTATTTCTACGCGGCACAGGCAGGCACGCTGGACCTTGCGCTGGCCGGCTCGCTGGCGGGCGCCAGCCACAGCCAGGTGAAGGTCACCCTGGGCGGCCAGACCCGGACCGTGGACCTGTACGGCACCGGGACGTCCCCGTTTCCCGTCGGCGCCTTCTACGTCGACGCACCGGGTTACGTGAAGGTCGATCTGCAGGGCGTATCCACCGACGGCGAGTACTTCGGCGACATCTCGGACCTGCTGATCGACGGCGCTGCGTCGACCGGCGCCGTGTTCGCCAACGACCCGGCCAATTTCTACTGGTCGCGGCGCGGTCCTTCGGTGCACCTGGGTTTCAGCGTTCCGGCCAGCACCGAATATTTCTACAGCGAAATCACCGTGCCCGTCGGCCAGGATCCGGTCGGAACGTATTACATGGCCAACGGCTTCGATGTCGGTTATTTCGGCTTCCAGGTGAACTCGGCGAAAGAGCGTTGGGTGCTGTTTTCGGTATGGGACTCGCCGACCGGCAGCACTACGCTGGTGCGCAAAGGCAACAAGGTCATCACCAACGGATTCGGCGGCGAGGGCACCGGCGGACAGAGTCACCTGGTCTTCCCGTGGGTCGCGGGCCAAACCTATCGCTTCCTTACCCGCGCGCAGCCCGACGGCGGCGGCAATACCCTGTACACCTCATGGTTCGGCGTACCGGCCGGGAAGAAGGGGGCGTCGAGCGTCGAATGGAAGCTGCTGGCGACCTGGAAGTACGTCGGCAGGGCGGCTTATCTGGCCTCCGTGTATTCGTTCCTGGAAGGATTCAATCCGGATACCGGCTATCTGGGTCGCAGGGCGGCATACGGCAACCAGTGGGCGATCGGCACCAATGGCGCATGGACCGAGATGACCCAGGCCCGGTTCACCGTGGATGCCACGGGCCGCAACCAGCAACGCCTCGATTTCGCAGGCGGGGTCGTCGGCAATGCGTTTTACCTGCGCAACGACGGCTTTTTCAGCGACACCGTCGCTCCCGACCAGTATTTCACCCGTCCGCCGCTCTTGGTCCACCCCGAACTGGATTTCAGCCAACTGCCCTGAGTGTCGCTGCCGGGCAGGCGACGAAAGCCCGCGCAAGCGGGCTTTTTCCTTCGCAACCGGATATCGATGGGTCTGGCTGAAGAAAGCAAAACTTCCGTCTGAAACATCGGGGAAAACATTTTCCTTGGCTCCGGTTTGACCGAAACTTGCGGCCATGACGAGCCCGACCGATGCGTAGCAAGCTGTTCGTGCCCGGGGCGCGGCCGGAGCTGTTCGCGAAGGCTTTGGCCGGGCCGGCGGACGCGCTGTCCTTCGACCTGGAGGACTCGGTACCGGAATCGGGCAAGGCGCGCGCGCGCGAAGACGTGGCCGCTTTCGTGCGCACGCCGCAGGCCACGGCATCCGGCAAGCTGCTGATCGTTCGCATCAACGCGCCGGATTCGGATCATTTCGAACGCGACCTGGCCGCATTGGCCGGCGCGCCCGTCGACATCGTCAACCTGCCCAAGGTCGAAACCGCCGAAGCGGTGCGCGCCGCTTCGGCGCGGCTGCAGGCGTTGTGGCGGCAAGGCGCGGTACCCGGCATCCTCGCCAACATCGAAACGCCGCGCGGTCTGCGCGAAGCGGCGGCGATCGCCAGCGCCGACCCGGGACTGGTCGGCTTGCAACTGGGGTTGGGCGATCTGTTCGAACCGTTCGGCATCGACCGTTCGGTGCCGCAGAACCTGCATGCGGCGATGTTCGCGCTGAGCATGGCCGCGGCGGAAGCGGGCGTTTTCGCCTACGACAGCGCCTATGCCGCGATCGACGACGAAGCCGGCTTCCGCGCCGAAGCGAACCTGTCGCGGTCGCTCGGCTTCCTCGGCAAAAGCTGCATCCATCCGCGTCAGGTGGCCTGGGCCAACGACGCGTTCCGCGCCAGCGAGGCGGAAGTCGCCCATGCGCGCAAGGTCGTCGAAGCGGCGCAGGCCGCGCATGCGCAGGGGCACGGGGCATTCGTTGTCGATGGCCGCATGATCGACGCGCCGTACCTGAAGCGCGCCGAAGCCACGCTGCGCGCCGCGCGATCCTGATGCAAGCAACGAATCCTCACGCGAGACGCGCCGACATGCCCTACGCATCGACGAACTTCCGGCTACGCCTCGCCTCGTTGTTGCTGTCGGGGCTGGCACTGCTGCCGATCAGCGGCTTCGCCGAAAGCCTCGCCTCGGTCGAACGGCAACGCCTGCCGCCGCTTGCGACTTCCGCGCAGCCGGTGCTCGCCGTCGCCAACCAGCAACCGTTGGCCCTGGCCGGGGGCAAGGCGTGGGCGTTGCAGGCGAACGCATGGAAACCGCTCGACTGGAATCCGCAGGCGGCGGAAATCCGGAATGCCTTCGGCGACGGCACGCAGGCTTACGCGCTGATCGCCTCGCGCGAACGGACGGCCGATGGCGTAGTCGAATTGGTCCTGGCCGGCGACCATCTGCGCGCGCAGGCCTTGCCCGCATTGCCCGAACCGCTGCGGGACGCGCTGGGCGCGGCGCACGAGCGCCTGGTCTATGTCGCGGGCCTCGATGCGGCGTCGAAGCCGTGCGTATTCGTGCTGGACCGTGCCGCGGCACAGCCGGCGTGGCAAGCGAAACCGGCATGGGCGGCGGGCGTGCCGACCTCGTTCGCGGTCCAGCGCGGACAACTGCTGGTCACGACGGCCGGGCAGGGCACGGGGGGCGACGCGCTGTGGACCTGGGTGGAAGAGAAGGGTTGGCTGCCGGCGCATGCGGCGCCGGGTCGGGTGGTTTCCGGCGCGGCGCGGTCGATGGGCCAGGCGCACGTGCTGTACGCAGTGCGCAACGCCGCCGATGCGGCCTCGCCGGCCAGGCTGATGACCTTCCAGATCATCACCCGCGCCTGGGCGGAACTGCCCGGCGAACTGCCGCCCGGTGGCGTGGCGGCAGCCGGCTGGCGCGATGGCTTGTTGCAATTGTCGCGCATGCCCGGCAACGCGGAATGGCAGGCCGGCACGGCGCAGGTCAAGGCGGGCAAGCTGCTGCTGGGCTGGCTGGACTGGTTGGTGATCGTGGTCTATCTGGCGGCGATGATCGGCATCGGCCTGTATTTCTATCTGGGCGAAAAACGCAAATCGACTTCGGATTTCTTCGTCGGCGGGCGCTCGATCCCGTTCTGGGCGGCGGGCGTCAGCCTGTATGCGGCCAACACCAGTTCGATCAGCTTCATCGCCATTCCGGCCAAGGCGTTCGAGACCAACTGGCAGTACCTGACCAACAACCTGATCGCGGTGCTGGGCCTGGTGTTCGTGGCGATCTGGATCGTGCCGCT
Source organism: Pseudoxanthomonas sp. (assembly GCA_035653955.1). Classification (GTDB taxonomy): domain Bacteria; phylum Pseudomonadota; class Gammaproteobacteria; order Xanthomonadales; family Xanthomonadaceae; genus Pseudoxanthomonas_A. The sequence continues at coordinate 1,430 of DASRYD010000449.1, read as the reverse complement.
GCTGCGGCGCTTGAACCTGATGTCGGTGTTCTCGTACCTGGAGACGCGCTTCCATCCGGCCATCCGCATGCTGGCCAGCGCGCTCGCCATCGTGATGCAGATCGGCAGCCGGATGAGCGTGATCCTGTTCCTGCCGGCGCTGGCCATTTCCACCATCACCGGCATCGATGTGGTCTGGAGCGTGTTGCTGATGGGCGGGTTCACCATCGTCTACACGGCGATGGGCGGCATGAAGGCGGTGATCTGGACCGACTTCGTCCAGGTCATCGTGAAGATGGGCGGCGCGATCTTCGCGATCGGATTCATCGTCTGGCACCTGAAAGGCGGTTTCGACGAATTCGCCCAGGTGGCCGCCGCGGCCGACAAGACCAAGCTGTTCGACTTCAGCTTCGACCTGACCAAGGCGACGGTGTGGGGTTTCATCTTCCTGGTGCTGTTCGAAGTGGTGTTGACCTTCCCCAAGGACCAGGTGCTGATGCAGCGCGTGCTGTCGACCGAATCCGCGCGCGAAGCCGGGCGCTCGGTATGGGCGTTCGCGGCGATCATGATTCCGGGCGGTTTCGTCTTCTACGGCATCGGCACCGCGCTGTACGTGTACTACATGAACCATCCGGAACGGATGAACCCGTTGCTGCCGGTGGATGCGACCTTCCCGCTGTTCATCGCCGCCGAGCTGCCGACCGGGGTGACCGGGCTGATCATCGCCGGCATCTTCTCCGCGGCGATGGCCACCCTGTCTGGCATCATGAACAGCGTGGCCACGCTGATTTCGGTCGATTTCTACGAAAAACTGGCGAAGAACCCCACGCCGAAGAAGAGCGTGCTGTTCGCCGAGGCGATGACCGTGGTGGTCGGCCTGATCGGCATCGGCATCGCCCTGTTGCTGGCGCGCTTCGACATCTCGTCGCTGTTCGACCTGTCGATCGAACTGGCCGGGCTGCTCGGCGGCGGTTTCGCCGGCGCATACACGCTGGGCATGTTCACCCGGCGCGCCAATGCGCCCGGCGTGGCCATCGGCGTCGCCTGCAGCATCGTGCTGACCTTCGTGGCCTGGTCGTTCAAGCTGGTGCACCCGTATTTCTACCTGGCCATCTCGGTGCTGCTGTGCATCGTGATCGGCTACCTGGCCAGCCTGCTGTTCCCGCCGCCGAAGCAATCGCTGCAAGGGTTGACCATCTACAAGCAGGACCAGGTGCCCGCGGCATGAGGTTCTTTGCCAGTACGCCCGGCGCTCGGATAGGCTAGGGCACTCATGGATACCCAGTTCCTGCGCACCTTCGTGACGGTGGTCGACCGCGGTTCGATGGCCGCGGCCGCGCGCGAACTGAACATCACCCCGGCGGCCGTGGCCCAGCAACTGCGCACGCTGGAGCGCGAAATGGGCGCGACCCTGGTCGCGCGGGTGGGGCGCACGGTCAGCATGACCGAAG
>DASRYD010000448.1:0-2368 GCA_035653955.1 Pseudoxanthomonas sp. | reverse complement strand
AAGCGCCTGCTGCTGGCGAACAAGGAATCGCTGGTGCTGGCGGGCGAACTGCTGATGCGCGCAGCGGCCGCCGCGGGCGCGGAAATCGTGCCCATCGACAGCGAGCACAACGCGGTCTTCCAGTGCCTGCGTTCATGCCGGGCTCAGGGCGACGTGCGACGGATCGTCCTGACCGCGTCCGGCGGCCCGTTCCGCGGTCGCAATCGCGCCGAATTGGCCGAAGTCACCCCCGTCCAGGCCGTGGCCCATCCGAAATGGTCGATGGGACCCAAGATCTCGGTGGATTCGGCCACGTTGATGAACAAGGGGCTGGAAATCATCGAAGCCCACCACCTGTTCGGCTTGCCCGACGAGCGGCTGGACGTGCTGGTGCATCCGCAAAGCCTGGTGCACGCACTGGTCGAATTCCGCGACGGCTCCACACTGGCGCAGCTCGGCTTGCCCGACATGCGCACCGCCCTGGCCGTCGGCCTGGGCTGGCCCGAGCGCATCGAATCGGGCGTGGCCGGGCTGGACCTGCTGGCGCACGGCAGGCTGGAATTCGAAGCCCCCGACCTCGACGCCTTCCCCTGCCTGCGCCTGGCCCGACAATCGCTGGTGGCCGGCGGTACAGCGCCGGCGGTGCTCAATGCAGCGAATGAAGCGGCCGTTTCAGCCTTTCTTCAGGGCGCAATCGGTTTCCTAGCCATTCCTGCGCTGGTCGAGGACGCCCTCGCCGCCCTGCCCGCCACTCCGGCCGATTCGCTGGAGGCGCTGCTGGCGGCCGACGCGCAGGCCCGCGCTTTTACCTCCCAACAGATCGCCCACCTGTCCTCATGAGTGAAATCGTCGGCTCAATCTGGTGGATGCTGGTCGCGCTGGGCGTGCTGGTGACCTTCCACGAGTTCGGCCACTACTGGGTCGCGCGTCGCTGCGGGGTCAAGGTGCTGCGCTTCTCGGTCGGCTTCGGCAAGCCGCTGTGGTCGCGCCGCGATCGCCATGGCACCGAGTTCTGCATCGCCGCCATCCCCCTGGGCGGCTACGTGAAGATGCTGGACGAGAACACCCTGGACGAGGGCGACGCGCCGATCGCGGCCGGCGAACGCATGCAGGCCTTCAACCGCAAGCCGGTGGCCCAGCGCATCGCCATCGTCGCGGCGGGCCCCATCGCCAACCTGGTGCTGTGCGTGGCGCTGCTGTGGGCGATGTTCGTGGTCGGCAAGCAGGACTATTCGGCCACCGTCGGCCATGCGCAGGGGCTGGCCGCGCAGGCCGGCCTGCAGCGCAGCGAGCGCATCGTCCGGGTCGGCGACCGCGAAGTGGCCACATGGAGCGACGCGGCGACCGCGCTGACCATCGCCGCGATCGACGGACAGGACGCCAAGGTCGAAGCCGAGAGCGCGGACGGCGACGTTTCCACCCACACGCTGAAGCTGTCGAAATTGCCGGCGGGTTTCGACCAGGAAAACGTGTTGGGACTGGCGGGAATCGCCTGGCAGTTCCAGTTGCCTCCGGCGGTGATCGGCAAGATCACGCCCGGTTCGCCGGCCGCGGCCAGCCTGCAGCCCGACGACCAGATCACCGCCATCGACGGTGCGCCGATCCATGACCTCGCCGACCTGCAAGCCAAGGTCGCCGCGCTCGGCCTGCAGGGCGGCGAGGCGATGGTCGAAGTCGATCGCGAAGGCGAGCGCCTGGCCTTCCCGATGGCTCCGCGCCGGATGAAAACGCCGGCTGGCGTCGAATACTGGGGCCTCGGCATTGAAGCGAAAACCGCCGAGATGCCCCCCTACGACGCCTTGCAGCGCCTCAATCCCCTGGCCGCGATCCCGGCCGCGTTCCGCGAGACCGGCAAGATCGCTTCCGACTCGCTGGGCATGATGCGGCGCATGCTGGTCGGCCAGGCCTCGGTGAAGAACCTGTCGGGCACCATCACCATCGCCCGCGCCGCCAACGCCAGCGCCGAACGCGGGCTGGGCTGGTTCCTGTGGTTCCTCGGCGCCGTATCGCTGAGCCTGGCCATCATCAACCTGCTCCCGATCCCCGTCTTGGATGGCGGCCACCTGCTGTATTACCTTATCGAGTTGGTCAAGGGCAGCCCGCTCAGCGAGCGCGCCATGGCCGCCGGGCAATACGCCGGTCTGGCGGCGCTGGCCGGGCTGATGGGCCTGGCCTTGTACAACGACATCCTGCGGCTGCCATTCTGATGATTGCGGAACCTAATGCCGCCACGGCCCTCCAACCCGTTTTCCCCACCCGCGATCCCCAACCGGAAGTTCCAATGACGGCACCGACGATGCGCCTCCCCTCCCGCCGCCTGCTCGCCCTCGCCCTGGCCTCGGCCATCGTGGCGCCGGCTTGGGCACAGACGGCCCAGGAGCCGCCGCTG
>DASRYD010000447.1:0-1910 GCA_035653955.1 Pseudoxanthomonas sp. | reverse complement strand
CCAGGCGGGTTTCCACCTCGGCACTGAACCGGCCCACGCGGGCTTCGCCTTGTTCACGCACTTCGGCCAGGCGGTCAAGTACGTCGCGCTGCGCCTGGCCGGCGAAGCTTCCGGCGTGTTCGCGCGCCGCCTGCAACCGGCCAGCGGCATCGGTGGCGGCCGCGACGGCTTCACGGCGCGCGACGGCGATCAGGCCCAGTCCGGCAAGCCAGACGTGGCGCAGGGTGGGTTCGGGGGTCTTGCGGGTGGTCTTCCTGGCGGCCATGGGGGCAGTCCACATGCCGACCACGATGGCCGGCTTCCATGACGCGATGCTGTCCTGCCGGCGTCGAGCAATCACACTATTGGCCGCTCGCGCGACGGAATGCGTAGGGGTTGCCTGACGACCGCGTTCGCGGCGATGCTCCCCGCATCCTGGGAGGGACGACCAATGGCAGGAAAGTCTTCGAAGTGGGCTGCGTTTCCGCATGACGCCAAGGGCTACGCCTATACGGGCGATGCATTGAAGAAGGCGTGGCCGGCGCTGCATGCCGGCGACCAGGAGCCCTACCCCGACGAAAAGCGTGCCAAGGCGTTGATCGCCGCCGCAGGCAAGGCAGCCAAAGGCATCGAACCCGCCGACCTCGCGCAGCGCCTGCAGGATGCGTGGCGCGCGTTCCATCGCGGTGACTTCCAGGCCGCGTATGAGGCCGGTGAAGCCCTGGGCCCGCTGGGCGCTTCGGTCGCGGTCAAGGCGCTGGGCATCCATGCCACCTATCTGGTGGAAGACGAATCCGAGCAACTCAAACGCTTCGAACAGGCCGCGAAACTGGCCGAAGCCGCCATCAAGGCGCTGCCCGAGGAAGCCAACAGCCATTACCGGCACGCCTTCGCGCTCGGCCGCTACAGCCAGGGCCTGAGCATCGCCAAGGCGCTCAAGCAGGGCATCGCGGGCAAGGTCCGCACCGCACTGGACGCCACGCTGGAACTGGATCCCAAGCATGCCGAAGCGCATACCGCGCTGGCGCTGTACCACGCCGAGATCATCGACAAGATCGGCGCGATGATCGGCGGCCTGACCTACGGTGCCAAGGCGAGTGAAGCCGAGTCGCATATCAGGACCGCGCTCAAGCTGACACCGGATTCGCCCATCGCGCACGTGGAATACGCGAACGTGTTGCTGCTGCTTCACGGCGACAAGAAGGAAGACGCCGCGGCTGCCTCGTTCGAGAAAGCCGGCAAGCTCAAGCCGCGCGACGCCATGGAAGCGCTGGATGCTGCCCACGCGAATGCGCAGATCGAGTAAGACGGTTTTCTTCGTGCTGGCCGCGCTGTGGCTGGCTGGCGTGCCTGTCGTGTCAGCACAGTCGGTTACCGACGTGCCATCCGCGCCCGCGCCCGTTGCGGCCGGCGCACCGTCCGATACCTTGCTCGATGCCCTCACCTGCCGCACGGCCAATGGCGATCTCGCCACCCTGTTGCAACGGCTCCGCCGCGAGCGTCCGACGGAATTCACCCAGACCGAGCGTCAATTCAGCGCGCCGATGATGGATCTTTACCGCCTGGCCGAATCCGTGCAGGCGTGGGGACATCACAGTGATGCCGTCGTCATCACCGACAACCGCGTCCTGCTGCTGGTGGATGACTCCATCGAGCAGGCGGCGGCGCAGCTGGAACGCGCGCTGGAAGACAGCCGCGATGCGCCCCTGTCCGGCGCCCTCGATGATTTCCATGCCCTGGTGATCTATCCCGGCGAACACCCCGGTCTCAGGCAACGCACATTGATCGGCTGCGAATACCGCATGCCCGGCGTATTGCTGCTGGCCGATCCCGCCGACGCCTGGCGCACGCCGCAGCCCTGAGGCCGGCTCCTCCACGCCGCGCAGCGGCGCACTCCGATCGCACGGGCCATCGCCATGCCGCCGCTTAGC
>DASRYD010000446.1:0-1663 GCA_035653955.1 Pseudoxanthomonas sp. | reverse complement strand
CGGCCCGCGCCATGCCCATGCGGGGACGAAATCGCATCCGGGCGGGCAGCGCAGCGGACGCAACGCGGGCGGGCAACGGTCTTCGCGCCCGGGGCGCGAAGGCTGATCCGGCAGGCGGGCACGCGCCCGCCACGCCCCGACGATCCGACGACTAGAATCCGCGCATGGACATCTTCAAGGTCTTCCACATCGAAGCCGCGCACCGGCTGCCGAACGTGCCGCCGGGGCACAAGTGCGCGCGCCTGCACGGGCATTCGTTCCGCATCGAAGTGCACGTCTCCGGCGACATCGACCCGCAGACCGGTTGGGTGATGGACTACGCCGACATCAAGGCGGCGTTCGCGCCGCTGTTCGACCGGCTGGACCACCACTACCTCAACGAGGTCGAAGGCCTCGACAACCCGACCAGCGAACGCCTGGCCGCATGGGTGTGGGAGAAGTTGCAGCCAGCCCTGCCCGGCCTGAGCGAAGTCGCGGTGCACGAAACCTGCACCGCAGGCTGCCGCTATCGCGGGCCGTAACGCCGCGTAATTGCGATCAGCGCAGCGGCCGGTCCCATTCGGGTTCCTCGCCGAAGCGCGCGGCGAGGAAATCGAGGAAGCTGCGCACGATCAACGGCATCTGCCGCCGCGACGTGTACACGCCATGGATGCCCATCGCCTCCGGCGCGTGGCCCGGCAGCACGACGGCGAGTTCGCCGCTGGCGATCAGCGGCGCCACCAGATAGGTCGGCAACATGGCGATGCCCGCGTCCGCGCGCACCGCCTGCAGCAGCACGGTGGCCTCGTTCGCGCTGATGTTGCCGCTGACCGCGACCGAATCGGTGCCGCCCTCGCGCGCCAGATGCCACAGGCTGCGCCCGACGTGGTGGTGGGTCAGGCAGTTGTGCGTGGCGAGGTCCGCGGGACGTTGCGGTGCGCCGCGGGCCTTCAGATACGCCGGCGACGCGCACAACACCGAACGGCATACCGACAGCCTGCGCGCGATCAGCGCGGGGTCGAGCGCGCCGGCGATGCGGATCGCCAGGTCGATGCGTTCTTCCACCAGGTTCACCGCGCGATCGATCAGCAGCATGTCTACCGCGGTGCCGGGATAGCGCGCGACGTAGTCGGCGACCGCCGCCGCCATCTGGCTGAGGCCGAACGAAGTGCTGCAGGTGATGCGGATCTGCCCATGCGGCGCGTCGCCGGGATCGGCCAGCGCGGCGCGCATGTCCTCGCCCAGTTCGAGGATGCCGCGGCAGCGCGCCAATGCGGCTTCGCCCGCCGGGGTCAGGCTGATGCGACGGGTGGTGCGATGGAAGACGCGTGCGCCCAGCCACTGCTCCAGTTCGGCCAGGTAGCGCGAGGCCATCGCCCGCGACATCGACAGCGCTTCCGCCGCCGCGGTCAGGCTGCCCCGGTCGGCGACTTCGACAAATACCTGGATGGCGGTGATCCGATCCATTTGGCCGATTCATGCAACAGTTATTCGTCTTATACGCGGTTTTTCGTACCGTTTCACTCGACTATCGTGCCCGATGTCAGCCGACCAACCCGCGCCGCCGAATCCCTCCCGCGCCATCGGCGCACGCCATGGACACGATCATGAAAACCTCACCGCTGCACGCCGCCGCCATCGCCGCCCTCGCCGCCGGCGTGGCCGCCTGCTCGCCGAACGCACC
>DASRYD010000445.1:0-2263 GCA_035653955.1 Pseudoxanthomonas sp. | reverse complement strand
ACGCTCAGCTTGATCCGCCGCGCGCGCGGGTCGCGCACGCGCTGCACGTCGAGAGCGGAACCATCGTCCAGGGCGAGGCTCACCACGTCGCGTTCGACGGTGCGCGGGCGCGGGGCGAGCAGGCGATGCAGCAGGCGGGGCATGTGCGAAATGGTAAATGCTTTTGTAGGCGCGGGCTCTGCCCGCGACGCTTTTCGATCGGGTCGCACAACGGGCAGGGCCCGCTCCTGCGTAGTCAGCTTTCGGCCTTGCTCAGCTTCAACGCCTGTTCCAGCACCGCGAACAATCGTTTCGTTTCCCCGGCCATCAGCGCGAAGCGCGCATCGAGTTCGGCGCGGATGTCGTCGCGTTCGGTGTTCTCCAGCTGGTCGACCGCGCCTTCGAGGAACTTCAGCTTGCGCACCACCAGGTCTTCGCCGAGCACGAAGGACACGTGGTCGTCGAGGACCAGCGCCAGGCGGGTGACCTGCTTGCCCGCTTCCAGGTGTTTGGCGATCTCGTCGCTCTGCAGCTCCTGGTTCTGGCACTTGACCACCGCGCCGCCGTCCATCGCGTCCTTCAGTTCGCACTCTTCGCCCAGCGTCAGGCCTTCGGGCAGCGGTTCGCCGGCGACCCAGCCGGTCAGCACGTTGCGCGGCGCGACTTCGGCGTTCAGCGGCAGCGCCGGGAAACTGCCCAGCGCGTGGCGGATCTCGGAAGCGACCGCCTCGGCGTTCTTGCGCGAGGACGTGTCGACGGCAAGGATGCCGTGTTCCAGGTCGAGCAACGCGTCGGTGCGCGACGGCTTGACGAAGGCGCGCGGCAGCAGTTCATGCAGCAAATCTTCCTTGATCCGCTTGCGCGTGCGCCCGCCGGGTTTGCGGCCTTCCTTCTCCTCGATCTCGGTCAGCTTCTTCGCCAGCAGGTCGTTGACCACCGCGGCCGGCAGGATCTTGTCCTCGCCGCCTAGGGTCAGCCAGATCGCATCGCCGACGCGGTGCGACAGCGCCGGCTCGTCGCGGCCGAACGGCGAGACGAAGCCGCGCGAGGCCATGTCGAGCGGGCCGACGGGTTTCAGCGCGGCTTCGGGCAGCAGCTCGTCGAGTCGGGAAAAGTCGAGGGAGGTGGGGAAGCGGAACAGCGTGAGGTTGCGGAAGAACATTCAGTAGCCGGGATTCGTTATTCGGAATGGGGATTTGTTTTTTGCTCGTCGTCCCGGCGCAAGCCGGGATCCAGCCTTTGCTTTTTCGTCATCGCCACGCGGAAGCGGAAGCGACGGCAAGTGCTGGATCCCGGCTTGCGCCGGGACGACGACGGAAAGAATGTCGCCGCATCAGGCGTCGCCGTCGTCGGGCGTACCGGGCGCCTCGCCGGACAGCCATGCATGCGCATCGGCCTGCGCCGCACCGTCGCGATGGCCGAGCGACAGGAAATCGAACAGCCTGGGGTCGGCAAGTTGCGAAGGCCGCACGTCGGCCAGCGCGCGGGCGATCTGTTCGACCCGGCCGGGATGGTCCTTTTCCCACTGTTTCAGCATCAGCCCGACCTGCTTGCGCTGCAGGTTCTCCTGGCTGCCGCACAGGTTGCAGGGGATGATCGGGAAGGCCATGGCTTCGGCATATTCGACGATGTCGCTTTCGCGCACGTAGGCCAGCGGGCGGATCACCACGTGCTTGCCGTCGTCGCTGAGCAGCTTGGGCGGCATGCCGCTGAGCTTGGCGTGGTGGAACAGGTTCATGAAGAACGTCGCCGCCATGTCGTCGCGGTGGTGGCCCAGCGCGATCTTGGTGAAGCCGTGCGCCTCGGCGTACGAATACAGCGCGCCGCGGCGCAGGCGCGAGCACAGCGAGCACATGGTCTTGCCTTCCGGCACCACGCGCGTCACCACCGAATAGGTGTCCTGTTCGATGATGTGGAAATCCACGCCGATCGACTTCAGGTATCCGGGCAACACATGCTCGGGAAAGCCCGGTTGCTTCTGGTCCAGGTTCACCGCGACCAGTTCGAACTCGACCGGCGCCTTCTTCCGCAGCTGCAGCAGCACGTCGAGCAGGGTATAGCTGTCCTTGCCGCCGGACAGGCAGACCATCACCTTGTCGCCGGCCTCGATCATGCCGAAGTCGGCAATCGCCTCGCCGACCTGGCGGCGCAGGCGCTTGGCCAGCTTGTGCTGCTCGCGCTCGGCCACGCGCGGATCGCGGGCGGCGCGCGGCTGGGGATCGGGAAGGGAAATCACGGCACTCATGGGTTCCATTCTAACGGCTCGGAGCCGCCCCGGCCGGGG
>DASRYD010000444.1:0-5986 GCA_035653955.1 Pseudoxanthomonas sp. | reverse complement strand
CGCGTGCACGACCTCGCCTGCGCGGGCGCGGCGCGGATCGGAGCGGCGTTCGAGCACGCGCTGTCCACCGGACGGTTGGGGGAAGACGACCTGTTCGCGCGCGACTACACACCGATACCCGGCATCGAGCCGGCCAAGTTCACCACGGCCTTCGACACCCTGTGCGATGAGCTGCTGCCGCCGCTCCAGGAGCCCCTCGCCAGCCGGCATCCATGGATCGTGTTCGCCATCAGCGCCAACCCCGACGGCTACGTGCCTACCCACAACCTGCGTTTCAGCCAGCCCCTCACCGGCGACCGCGAGAAGGACCTGGTGGGCAACCGGACCAAGCGCCTGTTCACCGATCGCGTCGGCCGCAGTGTCGGCGCGCATACCGATCCGTACCGGTTGCAGGTGTATCGCCGCGACACCGGACAGATCATGTTCGATCTGTCGGTGCCGATCCACGTCCACGGCCGGCACTGGGGAGGCTTCCGCATCGGCTACACGCTGGGCTGAACACGGCCGCCCGGCCGATGTGGTCTAATTCGCGCCGAAGCGGGGGTATCGCCGGCCGGGCCGGTGATTGAGACAGACCCTTCGAACCTGATCCGGTTGAGACCGGCGTAGGGAAGCTTCGCAGGATGCGCCGCATTGCCGTGTTGCCCGTCGCGGGCCCGCAATCCGCCCATCCATGCGCCGCCGCTTCGTCCGTGATGCGAACCCTCGCGTCCCCATGACCCAGGACGAACGCCGATGAATGCCATTCCCAAGCCCGCCGCCGATCTGCTGCAACAGACCGGACAACTTTCCGAGTCCGTGACGCGTCCCATCCCCGGCTCGCGCAAGATCTTCGTGCAGGGTTCGCGGGCCGACCTGCAGGTGCCGATGCGCGAGATCACGCTGACGCAGACGCCGACGCTGTTCGGTGGCGAGGAGAACGCACCGGTCACCGTGTACGACACGTCGGGCCCGTATACCGATCCGGCGGCGACCATCGACCTGGCTGCCGGCCTGCCCGCGCTGCGTGCCAAGTGGATCGAGGAACGCGGGGACACGGAACAGCTGCCGGCGCTCAGCTCGGAATTCGGCCGTTCGCGCGAAACCAATGCCAAGCTCGACAGCGTGCGTTTCCCCGGCCGCATCCTGCCGCGCCGCGCGAAGGCGGGCGCCAACGTCAGCCAGATGCATTACGCCAGGCGCGGCATCATCACGCCGGAGATGGAATACGTCGCCATCCGCGAGAACCAGCGGCTGGATGCGGTGCGCGATGCGATGCTGCTGAAGCAGCATCCCGGCGAATCCTTCGGGGCCAGCATCCAGACGTTCATCACCCCGGAGTTCGTGCGCGACGAGATCGCCCGCGGCCGCGCCATCCTGCCCAACAACATCAACCACCCCGAAAGCGAGCCGATGATCATCGGCCGCAACTTCCTGACCAAGATCAACGCCAACATCGGCAACAGCGCGGTGTCTTCCGGCATCGCCGAGGAAGTCGAGAAACTGGTCTGGGCGATCCGCTGGGGCGGCGACACGGTGATGGACCTGTCCACCGGCAAGCACATCCACGAGACCCGCGAGTGGATCATCCGCAACTCGCCGGTGCCGATCGGCACGGTGCCGATCTACCAGGCGCTGGAAAAGGTCGATGGACGCGCCGAAGAGCTGACCTGGGAAATCTTCCGCGACACGCTGATCGAACAGGCCGAGCAGGGCGTGGACTACTTCACCATCCATGCCGGCGTGTTGCTGCGCTACGTGCCGCTGACCGCCAAGCGTGTCACCGGCATCGTTTCGCGCGGCGGTTCGATCCTGGCCAAGTGGTGCCTGGCGCACCACAGGGAGAATTTCCTCTACACGCATTTCGAGGACATCTGCGAAATCATGAAGGCCTACGACGTGGCCTTCTCGCTGGGCGACGGCCTGCGCCCAGGCTGCATCGCCGACGCCAACGACGCCGCGCAGTTCGGCGAGCTGGAAACGCTGGGCGAGCTCACCAAGATCGCATGGAAGCACGACGTGCAGACCATGATCGAAGGCCCCGGCCACGTGCCGATGCAGCTGATCAAGGAAAACATGGACAAGCAGCTGCGCGAATGCGGCGAGGCGCCCTTCTACACGCTAGGCCCCTTGACCACCGACATCGCGCCGGGCTACGACCACATCACCTCGGCGATCGGCGCGGCGATGATCGGCTGGTTCGGCACCGCGATGCTCTGTTACGTCACGCCGAAGGAGCACCTCGGCCTGCCCAACCGCGAGGACGTGCGCGACGGCATCATGGCGTACAAGATCGCCGCGCACGCGGCGGATCTGGCGAAAGGGCATCCCGGCGCGCAGGTGCGCGACAATGCGCTGTCGAAGGCGCGCTTCGAGTTCCGCTGGGAAGACCAGTTCCATCTGGGCCTCGATCCGGAGAAGGCCAAGGAATTCCACGACGAGACCCTGCCCAAGGATGCGCACAAACTGGCGCATTTCTGCAGCATGTGCGGCCCGCACTTCTGTTCGATGAAGATCACCCAGGACGTGCGCGACTATGCCGCCGAGCACGGCGTCGAGGAAACCGCCGCGCTGGAGGCGGGCATGGCGGAAAAGTCGGCGCAATTCCGCGAACAGGGCGCGCAGGTCTATCGCGCGGAATAGCGCGGTAGAGTAGGCGCATGAATCCGCTGCTTCGCCTGCGCCGCACGCCGTCGCGGACCCTGTTGCTGGTGCAACTGGCCGCGGTGCTGCTGTATCCGTGGTTCGACGATGCCGGCGGGCAACTGGCGCTGACCGCGATCAGCGCCAGCGTGCTGTGGGCGGCGGTGTGGATGGTGCGCAAGTCGCCGCGCGCGGCCTGGATCGCCGCGGTGCTGGCGGCCACCGGCATCATCGCGTGGAGCGCGCATCGGCTGAGCGGAGTCCACGCGCTCGGCGTGATCGGTGCGGCCTGTTATGCGGCGGCGTTCTTCTACTCGGCCTCCGCGCTGATCGCCTACATGATGCAGGACGAGCGCACCACGATCGATGAGATGTGGGCGGCCGGCGCGACCTTCATGCTGTTCGCCGAGGCTTATGCGTGGGTATTCGCCGGCATGCAGTTGCTGCAGCCGGGCGCGTTCGTCATTCCGGGCAGCCCGGTCGGGCCCCTGGGCTGGGTGGAACTGTTGTTTCTCAGCGCAACCAATTTTTCCGCGACCGGTTTGTCCGACATCTATCCCGGCAGCCCGCAGGCACGGATGTTGCTGGTGGTCGAACAATGGAACGGCGTGATGTACCTGGCCGTGGTGGTGGCACGGCTGGCGGGCCTGTTGCGTTCACGGGGTGGCGCGGGCGGCGCCGCCTGAGTTGCGAACGCCGGAAACGAAGAACGCCGCTGGATCGCAGCGGCGTTTTTCGTTCGAAGCGAAGGGATTCGATCAGCCCTTGGGTTGGTAGCTCGCGATGCCTTCGGCGATGATCTGCTTTGCCTCGGCCGCATCGCCCCAGCGATCGACCTTGACCCACTTGCCCTTCTCCAGGTCCTTGTAGTGCTCGAAGAAGTGGCCGATGCGCTCCAGCCAGTGCGGCGAGACCTGGCCGATGTCCTCGATGTGCGAATAGCCGTTGAAGACCTTGTTGGCGGGCACGGCGAGCAGCTTTTCGTCGCTGCCGGCCTCGTCGGTCATCTTCAGCACGCCGACCGGGCGGCAGCGGATCACCGAACCCGGGATCAGCGGCATCGGCAGCACCACCAGCACGTCGAGCGGGTCGCCGTCGCCGCCCAGGGTCTTGGGCACGTAGCCGTAGTTGCACGGGTAGCGCATCGGCGTGGACAGGATGCGGTCGACGAAGATCGCGCCGCTCTCCTTGTCGACTTCGTACTTGACCGGCTCGGAATCCTTGGGGATTTCGATGATGACGTTGATCTCGTCCGGCGGATTCTTGCCGGTGGCGACGTGGTCGAGGCCCATGGATGCTCCGAAACGGGTGGTGGACAGGGCCGGCATTCTACGCAATCGGCTGTTGCGTTGCAGCATGAGACGAATGTCGCGGCCGGGAAGAGGCTTGTCGGACGCGAAGGGTCGGACCGGTGGAACCACGGACGCCCATTGCCGCGCCGCCAGATGAAACCGCTGCGGCACGGTGCTATACATCCTGCTTAGATCGATCATATCCGGGAAAGCAGGCTATGGGGTTCTGGGAACACGTGCTGGAGGAGGGGGTGCGTTTCTTCGGCTTGGGCGCGCTGCTGGAATTGCTGGCCAAGGGCGACTACCGCGCCCTGCTCAGCAGCGACGGTGCGGCGGCCCTGCTGTATCCGGCGATTCCCATCCTGCTGAGCTACGAACTGCTGCGCGCCATCGCCTACCGCCGCTTCCGCCTGGCCGAATACAAGCTGCCGTTCCTCAGCATGCTGTTCAACCGCTTCATTGGCACGTTCCTGTCGTTCGGCACCATCGCGCTGTGCATCGCGGCGTTCCAGCCGTACGCGCCGTTCCAGGTCGACATCACCTGGTACGGGCTGATCTACGGTTACGTGGTCTGGGAGTTCTCCCATTTCATCTACCACTATCTCGCGCACAAAGTGCGCCTGCTGTGGTGCCTGCATTCGACCCACCACGCGCCGGTGGCGATGAACCTCTCGGTGAACTACGCGCACATCTTCCTGGAAGGGCCGTATGCCGACATCATCCGCACCAGCATCTGCATGCTGGCCGGGGTCAGCCCGCCGCTGCTGATCCTGATGATGTTCATCGACGGGCTGTGGGGGCAGTTCATCCACCTGGGCGAGAACGCGCTGAAGGACGGGCGGCTGGGCTTCCTGGGCCGGATCGTCCTGACCCCCTCGCACCATCGCGTGCACCATGCGCGGAACGCGCTGTACATGGACACCAATTTCTGCAACCTGCTGAACATCTGGGACCGGGTGTTCCGCACCTACCAGCCGCAGCGCGACGACATCGTCATCGAGTACGGCATCACCCGGCCGATGAAGTCCGGCGCTTTCCTCGATGGCTATTTCGGCGAGTTCTACGCATTGATGCGCGATGTGGCGGCGGCGCCGGGGCTGAAGAACAAACTGCTGACCCTGGTGATGCCGCCGGGCTGGAGCCACGATGGTCAGCACAAGACCGCCACTGCGACCAAGCGCGCGTGGCTGGCCCAGCAGGCCAATGCGCAATCCGTTCCCGTTCCCCTCATCCAGCCGCAAGCTTCCGCATGAACGACGCTTCCCGAATCCGTTGCCGCAGCGCGTTGCTTGGCCTCGCCTTGGCCTGCGCCGCGTCCGCCAGCGCCGGCGACGAGCGCGAGAACTTCGCTTTGCACCGTCCTGTTACCGGTTCGGCGATCTGCAAGCCGGGCGAGGAGGCGGAGAAGGCGGTCAACGGCAGCAACACCAGCTGGACCCACGACAAGTTCTGCAGTCTGGTGCGGCCGGCGTGGCTGCAGATCGACCTGCAGTCGTTGCGCAAGTTGCATGGCGTCACCGTCAGGCACGCGGGAGCCGCTGGCGAAGCGAAATCGATGAACACGCGCGCGTTCGCCGTTTCGGTGTCGCGCGACGGCAAGCGCTGGACGCGGGTGGCGAAGGCCGAGGACAACCGCGACGACGTCAGCGAGCATTCCTTCGCCCCGATCGAGGCGCGCTACCTGCGCCTGGACGTAAGCCGGCCGACCCAGGGCGACGGCGATCCGGCGACGCGCATCTACGAAATCGAAGCGTGGTGACCGCGGCGCCGGAGTTTCCGGCGGCGCTGGAACGACAACGGCAGCCTTGCGGCTGCCGTTGCGGTTCATGCGCGGGATGCGTGTTCAGCGCACGCTGATATCGACCCGCCGGGCCTCTTTCGGGTCGCCGTCGCCCTCGGTCAGCATCGGCTTGTCCAGCACGATGCGGTCGGCGGCGATGCCGCCGTCCTGCAGCAGCCTCTGCACGGCCATGGCGCGTTGCTTGGCGATTTCGGCGTTCGCCGCCGGATCGCCGCTGGCATCGTGGAAGCCGGACACGGTGGCCTTGGCGGCCGGGTTGGCGTTCAACTGC
>DASRYD010000443.1:0-11422 GCA_035653955.1 Pseudoxanthomonas sp. | reverse complement strand
CGCCCCGCTTGCACGCGACCCTTGCGGGTGGGCGCCCGCTGGTGCTGGGCACCCCGGATTCGTCGCCGTGGATGGCGCCTTTTCGTCGCGACCTGGAGGCCCTCGGCGAGGACGGCTTCATCCTCCGCGAAGGGCGCATCGACGGTCGCGACGCGTTGCTGATCGCGGCGCGCCGCGACATCGGCGTGCTGTACGGCACGTTCCGCTTCCTGCGCCTGCTGCAGACCGGTCAGCCGCTTGCCGGACTCGACGTCCGCGAGGCGCCGAAGGTGCGGCTGCGCGTGCTCGACCACTGGGACAACCTCGACCGCTACGTCGAGCGCGGTTACGCCGGCGAATCGATCTGGGACTGGCACAAGCTGCCAGGCTGGCGCGATCCGCGCTATACCGACTACGCCCGCGCCAATGCCTCGATCGGCGTCAACGGCGCGGTGCTGAACAACGTCAACTCCAATGCGCGGGTGCTGACGCCGATGTACCTGGAGAAGGTCAGGGCGCTGGCCGACATCTTCCGTCCCTACGGCATCCGCGTGTACCTGAGCGCGCGTTTCTCCGCGCCGCAGGAAATCGGCGGCCTGGACACCGCCGATCCGCTGGATCCACGCGTGCGCGCCTGGTGGAAGGCCAAGGCTGGCGAGATCTACGAGGCGATCCCGGACTTCGGCGGCTTCCTGGTCAAGGCCAATTCGGAAGGACAGCCCGGTCCGCAGGATTACGGCCGCAGCCACGCCGACGGCGCCAACATGCTGGCCGAAGCCCTGGCTCCGCACGGCGGCGTGGTGATGTGGCGCGCCTTCGTCTATTCGCACGAACAGCCCGACGATCGGGCCAGGCAGGCCTACGACGAATTCGTGCCCCTGGATGGCCTCTTCCGCGACAACGTGATCGTGCAGGTGAAAAACGGCGCCATCGACTTCCAGCCACGCGAGCCCTTCCATCCGCTGTTCGGCGCGATGCCGAAGACGCCGCTGATGATGGAGTTCCAGATCACCAAGGAATACCTGGGCTTCGCCACCCACCTGGCGTACCTGGGGCCGCTGTACGAGGAAACGCTGCGTTCGGACACCTTCGCGCGCGGCGCGGGTTCCAGCGTGGCGAAAGTCGTCGACGGTTCGCTGGACGGGCACGCGCTCACCGGCATGGCCGGCGTGGCCAACATCGGCAGCGACCGCAACTGGAGCGGTTCGCATTTCGACCAGGCCAACTGGTACGCCTTCGGCCGCATGGCGTGGAATCCGCACGAGTCGTCGCGCGCCATCGCCGAAGACTGGGTGCGGATGACGTTCTCCCGCGATCCGCGCTTCGTCGCCCCGGTGGTGGACATGATGATGGCCTCGCGCGAAGCGGTGGTCGATTACATGACCCCGCTCGGCCTGCACCACCTGATGGGCCGCGGCCACCATTACGGTCCGATGCCATGGGATGCCGGCGCGCCGCGCGCGGACTGGACGCCGGTGTACTACCACCGCGCGGACAAGTCCGGCATCGGCTTCGACCGCAGTTCGCGCGGCAGCAATGCGGTCGCGCAATACGCACCGCCGCTGGCGAAACAGTTCGACGATCCGGCGCAGACGCCCGAGGAATTCCTGCTGTGGTTCCACCGCCTGCGTTGGGATCGCATGACGAAGTCCGGCCGCCCGCTGTGGGATGAGCTGGTGCATCGCTACGATCGCGGCGTGGATGAAGTGAAGAAGATGCGCGCCGCCTGGAGCGATCTGTCGCCCTACGTCGATGCCGGGCGCCACGCGCAGGTCGCCGCGTTCCTCGCCATCCAGCAAGACGAGGCGCAGTGGTGGCGCGACGCCAGCATCGCCTACTGGCAGAGCCTCAACGGCCTGCCGCTGCCGGTCGGCCACGCGCCGCCCGCGCATTCGCTGGACCACTACGAATCGCTCGAATTTCCGTACGCGCCGGGGGACGGGAAATGAAGACGTCGAAGAAGGGCGCGTTCGCGCTGGGCCTGTTCCCGCTGGGCTTGCTCGCGCTGGCGCCGCTGGCGCAGGCGGCGGACTCGTCGCTGCTGCACGAGATGTTCCAGGACCACGCCGTGCTGCAACGCGACCGGCCGATCCCGGTATGGGGCGAGGCCGCGCCCGGCGCGGAAGTGAAGGTGTCCTTCGCCGGCAAGATGGTGATGGCCAAGGCCGGTACCGACGGCCGTTGGGAGGCGATGCTGCCGGCGCTGAAGGCCGGCGGCCCATACACGCTGACGGCGAGTTCCGGCGCCGCATCCGAAACCGCGAACGACATCCTGGTCGGCGACGTCTGGCTATGCAGCGGCCAGTCCAACATGGAGTTGCAGGTCAAGCGTGGGCTCAACACTTGGGCGGAAATCGGCAACGCCCACAACGACCGCATCCGCATGCTCAAGGTCGGGCTGAAGGAAAGCATGGCGCCGCGCGCGCACTTCATCGATCCGGTGCAATGGCGGACGACCACGCCCGACACGGTCGGCGAGTTTTCCGCAACCTGTTACTACTTCGCGCGCGAGCTGCAGAAGCGCGTCGATGTGCCGATGGGGTTGGTCGATGCTTCGTGGGGCGGTTCGCGCATCGAAGCCTGGTTGAGCGCGCAGGCCCTGCGCAAGCTGGGCGGCTTCGACGAACAGCTCGACCTGCTGGCGCGATACGCCGACGATCCGCTCGCCGGCAACGCCGGCTGGGGCGAACTGTGGGCGAAGTGGTGGCGCTCGGCGCCGGGCGTGGCCCAGGGCGATGAGCCGTGGAAGGCGGGCGCATCCACCGCCGGCTGGACCGCCGCGCCGCGCGGCCTCGGCAACTACCGCGAATGGACGCCGCAACTGGCCGACTTCACCGGCATGCTCTGGTTCCGCACCACGTTCAGGCTGGATGCGAAGCAGGCTGCGCAGGGCGCGACCCTGGCGCTGGGCGTGGCCGACGAAGTCGACGTGACCTGGATCAACGGCCATGCGGTCGGCAGCAGCTACGGAGGCGGTGAACGCCATTACCCATTGCCGGCGGGCCTGTTGCGCGAAGGCGAGAACGCGCTGGTGGTCAACGTGCTCAACACCTGGTCCAACGGTGGCCTGACCGGCGACGCACCGCGTGCGTTGCGCTTTGCCGACGGCAGTTCGGTGCCGCTGGATCGCGAGTGGCAATACCGGGTCGTGCCGAAGCAAGCCGGTACGCCGCCGCAGGCGCCGTGGTTGTCGGCGCAGGGCAAGAGCACGCTGTTCAACGGCATGGTGAAGCCGCTGGCCGGCTATGGCATCCGCGGCGCGCTGTGGTACCAGGGCGAATCGAACACCGGCGAGGCTGCCGCGTATCGCGGGCTGTTGCGTGCTTACCGCGACGACCTGCGCGCGCACTTCGGCAAGGATCTGCCGCTGTTCGTCGTGCAACTGGCCAACTTCGGTCCCGCACCGACGCAGCCGACCGAGAGCGGTTGGGCGGAACTGCGCGAAGTGCAGCGCGAAGTCGCCGCCGAAGACCCGCGCAGCGGCCTGGCCGTGGCCATCGACATCGGCGACCGCTACGACATCCACCCGGCCAACAAGCAGGAACTGGGAGCGCGCCTCGCGCGGGCCGCGCGCAAGGTGGTGTACGGCGAGAAGATCGCTCCGACCGGCCCGGTTCCGCGCGTGGCGAAACGGAACGGCGATGCGGTGGAAGTTTCGTTCGCCGATGTCGGAGGCAAGCTGGTCGCCTCCAGCGCCGACGGCCCGATCGCGTTCGAACTGTGCGGCGATGCACCGGGTTCGTGCCGCTACGCCGAGGCCAGCCTTCGCGACAGCGACACGGTAGTCCTGCGCGCAACGGTGGCGAACCCGACCCGGGTGCGCCATGCGTGGGCCGACAGCCCCGTCGTCACCCTGTTCGACACGGATGGCCTGCCGGCCGGCCCGTTCGAGATCGGAATCCACTGATGCGCCGCGCAGGACTTCCCATGAGCGTGCCCGCCGAGACCCACCGCTACGGTTCCAGCAACGATCGCGAGGTCGTCGACGCCGAGGTCGTCATCGACGCGATGCCCGTGGCCGACCCGATGCGCTTCTCTCTTCCAGGAAGGGGGAGGGCGTTGTTGCTTGCCCTGCTGGCGGGGGCGGCGTTCTGCACCCACGCCGCGGAGCCGATCCACTTCGACTGGTTCGAATACACCGGCAAGGACGCGGCCTTCGACGTGCCGCTGCCGCCGAAGCACTACCGCAACCCGATCCTGGCCGGTTTCCATCCCGACCCCAGCATCACCCGCGCCGGCGACAGGTTCTACCTGGTCAACTCGACGTTCGCGTACTTCCCGGGCATCCCGGTGTTCGAAAGCGAGGACCTGGTTCACTGGAAGCCCATCGGCCACGTCATCGACCGCCCGTCGCAGCTCGATTTCGATGGGCTGGGCATTTCGCGCGGCGTGTTCGCGCCGACCATCGAGTACCACGACGGCACCTTCTACGTGCTCAACACGGCGGTAGACAACGGCGGCAACTACCTCGTTACCGCGAAGAACCCTGCCGGACCGTGGTCCGATCCGGTGTGGCTACCGACGGTCGGCGGCATCGACACCTCGCTGTTCTTCGACGACGACGACGGCAAGGCCTACCTGCTCAACAACGACGAGCCGGAAGGCAAGCCGTTGTACGAAGGCCATCGCGCGATCTGGCTGCGCGAGTTCGACATCAAGAAGCTGCGGCCGGTGGGCGAAGCCAGGGTCGTGATCAACGGTGGCGTCGATCTGTCGAAGAAGCCGATCTGGATCGAAGGCCCGCATATCTACAAGCGCGACGGCTGGTACTACCTGTCCTGCGCGGAGGGCGGCACCGGACCGCAGCACTCGCAGGTGGTCCTGCGCAGCCGCAATGTGTGGGGCCCTTACGTTGCGTACGAAAAGAACCCGATCCTGACCCAGCGCGACCTGCCCGGGAACCGCGCCGAGCCGGTGACCAATGCCGGCCACGCCGACCTGGTCGAAGGTCCGGACGGACGCTGGTGGGCCACCTTCCTGGCCAGCCGCAACTACGGCGGCGCGCACTACAACACCGGCCGCGAAACCTTCCTGCTGCCGGTGGAATGGCGCGACGGCTGGCCGGTGATCCTCGGCAGCGACCGCGCGATTCCGCGCGTGGCGCCGGGCCCGTCGTGGATGCGCGGCGATGCCGGACAGGCACCGCTGAGCGGCAACTTCACCTGGCGCGACGAATTCGACCAGGCCAAGCTCGATCCGGCCTGGCTGTACGTGCGCGTGCCGAAGACCGCCTGGACCGATTTCGCTTCCGCTCCCGGCAAGCTGACGATCCATCCGCTGGCCGAGAACCTCGACACCCTGCGTAATCCGTCGTTCCTTGCGCGGCGCCAGCAGCATCTGGTGTTCGAGGCCAGCACCGCGCTCGACGTGCCGCAACGGGCCGGCGTCGCCGCGGGTCTGGCCGCCTACCAGAACGAAACGCACTGGTACTTCCTCGGCGTGCGCCGCGAAGCGGGCAGGGCGCAGCTGTTCCTGGAAAGGAACACGGGCGGGAACATCGAGGCGATCGCCAGCGTACCGATCGACGCGGGCGCGAGCCTGAAGCTGAAGATCGCCGGCAATGCAGGCGCGTATTCGTTCGCCTACGACGCCAATGGCAAGGGCTGGCGCTGGCTGCGGCAGGGCAACGACGGCACCCTCCTCAGCACCGACGTGGCCGGCGGCTTCGTCGGCGCCACGCTGGGGCCGTACGCGCGCAGCGAAACATCCGAATAGAGCAACGGGAGAAGAAGATGGGCGACACCAGGAAATCCATGGCCGTCTGCATTGCGGCCGCGATGTTGTGGGCCGCACCGAAAGCCGGCGACGCACAGGCGCAAGCGCACGCGCCGGCGACGCCGGCCTACCTCGACACCACGCGCAGCTTCGAAACGCGCGCCGCCGACCTCGTGTCGCGGATGACCTTGGAAGAAAAAGCCGCGCAGATGCAGAACGACTCGCCGGCGATCGAGCGCCTCGGCATGCCCGCCTACGACTGGTGGAACGAAGCGCTGCACGGCGTGGCGCGCGCCGGCGAGGCCACGGTATTCCCGCAGGCCATCGGCATGGCCGCCAGCTTCGACATCCCGCTGATGGACCGGGTGTCGGCAGCGATCAGCGACGAGGCCCGCGCCAAGCACCAGCGCTTCCTCGCCGAGGGCAAGCACGGCCGCTACCAGGGCCTGACGTTCTGGTCGCCGAACATCAACATCTTCCGCGACCCGCGCTGGGGCCGCGGCCAGGAAACCTACGGCGAGGATCCGTACCTGACCTCGCGCATGGGCATCTCCTTCGTACGCGGGCTGCAGGGCATGGATCCGGCGACCGGCGCGCCGCTGGACTCGCGCTACCGCAAGCTCGACGCCACCGCCAAGCACTTCGCCGTGCACAGCGGCCCGGAAGCCGACCGTCACCACTTCGATGCGCGTCCGTCGAAGCGCGACCTGTACGACACCTACCTGCCGGCGTTCGAAGCGCTGGTCAGGGAAGGCGACGTCGATGCGGTGATGGGCGCCTACAACCGCGTCTACGGCGAGTCGGCCAGCGCCAGCCAGTTCCTGCTGCGGGACACGCTGCGCCGCGACTGGGGCTTCAAGGGCTATGTGATGTCTGATTGCTGGGCGATCCGCGACATCTGGGAGAACCACAAGATCGTGGCCACCCCCGAGGAAGCGGCCGCGCTGGGCGTGAAGAACGGCACCGAGCTCAACTGCGGCAGCACCTATGCCAAGCACCTGCCGGTGGCGGTGAAGAAGGGCCTGATCGGCGAGGCCGAACTCGACAAGGCGTTGACCACCCTGCTCACTGCGCGCATGCGCCTGGGCATGTTCGATCCGCCGCAGCAGGTGAAGTGGGCGCAGATCCCGTACTCGGTGGTGCAGTCGCCCGAACACGACGCGCTGGCGCGGAAGATGGCGCAGGAATCCATCGTGCTGCTGAAGAACGACGGCGTACTGCCGTTGTCGCGCGACACCAGGCGCATCGCCGTGATCGGCCCCACCGCCGACGACACCATGGCTCTGCTCGGCAACTACTACGGTACTCCGACCGATCCGGTCACCATCCTGCGCGGCATCCGCGAAGCGGCGCCGCGGGCCGAAGTGGTCTACGCGCGCGGCGTCGACCTGGTCGAAGGCCGCAACGACCCGGCGGCCACGCCGCTGATCGAGGCCCAGTACCTGCGCCCGCAGAAAGGCTCGAGCGAGCGCGGCCTGCGCGGCGAATATTTCCGCAACACCGGACTATCGGGTGCGCCGGCGCTGGTCCGCGTCGATCCGGTAATCGGCTTCAACTGGGACCGCGGCTCGCCGACCGACAACCTGCTGGCGCGCGGCGAAGCCGGCCCCGGCGAAGCTGTGCCCGACGACAATTTCAGCATCCGCTGGAGCGGCCAGCTGCTACCGCCGGTTTCGGGCGCCTACGAGCTGGAAGCGGCCGCCGACGATGGGGTGCGCGTCTACCTGGACGGCAAGCGCGTGATCGATCGCTGGCAGCAGGCCGACCGCCTGACCGCCAGCCGGGCCAGCGTGCAACTGCAGGCCGGACGCGTCTACGACATCCGCGTCGAATATCGCGAAGGCGAACGCGACGCTGGCGTGCGCCTGGCCTGGCGCATGCCCGGGGCGAAGCCGCCGTTCGAGGAAGCGGTGCAGGCGGCGCGCGATGCCGACGTGGTGGTGTTCGCCGGTGGCCTCACCGGCGATGTCGAAGGCGAGGAGATGAAGGTCGACTACCCGGGCTTCGCCGGGGGCGACCGCACCGACATCCGCCTGCCGGAAACGCAGCGCAAGCTACTCGAAGCGCTGCACGCGACCGGCAAGCCGGTGGTGCTGGTGCTGACCTCCGGCTCCGCGCTGGCGGTCGATTGGGCGAAGCAGAACCTGCCGGCGATCCTGGTCGCCTGGTATCCGGGCCAGCGCGGCGGCAATGCGGTGGCCGACGTGCTGTTCGGCGACGCCAACCCGGCCGGCCGCCTGCCGGTGACCTTCTACAAGGCCGACGAGAAACTGCCCGCGTTCGACGACTACGCGATGCGCGGCCGCACCTACCGCTACTTCGACGGCGAACCGCTGTTCGCCTTCGGCCACGGTCTGTCGTACACGAGCTTCGCCTATTCTGGCCTGACCCTGGATCGCACCCGCGTCGGTGCGAAGCGGGCGGTCGAGGTATCGGTGAAGGTGAAGAACACCGGCGCGCGCGCCGGCGACGAGGTCGTGCAGCTGTATCTGAAGCCGCTCAATCCGAAGCGCGATCGTGCCCGGCACGAACTGCGCGGCTTCCGGCGCATCCATCTGCAACCGGGCGAGGAACGCAGCGTGCGCTTCGCGATCACCCCGGAAAGGGACCTGCGCAGCTGGGACGAACAGCGCAACGCCTACGCGGTGGATCCGGGCGCGTACGAAGTGCAGGTCGGCGCGTCCAGCGCGGACGTGCGCGCGACGACGCGGCTGACGGTGAAGTAAGCGACGACGGGAAGCGGGGCGTAAGCGACCGCGCGCGGCTCATTGTGCGAACCCGACCCCGCGCGCATTGACCCGCACCCGCGCAAGGAACGTGTGCGAGGTCATGTACAGCGTGCGGCCGTCGTCGCCGAAGGCGCAGTTGGCGACGGCGGCGCCGGTCTCGATCCGGCCCAGGCGCCGGCCTTGCGGGTCGAACACGATCACCCCGCCGGGGCCGGTGGCGAATAGCGTGCCATCGGCGGCGACCGCCATGCCGTCCGGCAGGCCCTGCACACCTTCGCCCATCAGGTCGCTTGCGTCGGCGAACACGCGCTTGCCGACGACCTCGCCCCGCGCGTCGAGCGAATAGGCCATCCAGACCGGCCGCGCCGGATCGGAGTTGGCCACGTACAGAGTGCGCTGGTCCGGCGACAGCGCGATGCCGTTCGGGAATGCCAGCGAATCGTCGAGCAGATGCACCGTGCCGTCGGCGTCGAGCCGGTACACGCCGCTGAACGGCAGTTCGCGCACCGGCGATTTCTCGATGCCCTTCAGTCCGTACGGCGGATCGGTGAAGAAGACCGCGCCATCGGCATGGCGGACCAGATCGTTCGGGCTGTTGAAGCGCTTGCCGTCGTAGCGCGACGCCAGCGTGGTCTTGGTCTTCGTCACCGGATCGAGCTCGGCGACCAGGCGCGAACCCGAATCGGCCAGCAGCACCTTGCCGTCGGCTTGCGCGGACAGGCCGTTCGCGCCGGCTTCGCGCAATTCCTGCAGCGGCGGGCCGGCGTAGCCCGAAGGCTTGAGCAGCACCGAGAGGCCGTCGCGCTGCGACCAGCGGTATAGGGTGTTTTCCGGCACGTCGGTGAACAGCAGGTAGCCGCCGCGCTTCACCCACGTCGGCCCCTCCGACCAGGTGAAGCCTTCGGCGAGCGTCTCGATCTTTGCGTCGACGGGCACGAGGCGATGGAAGGCTGCGTCATAGACGCTAAGCTTGCCGATGCCGGGCGCCGCCGGCGCCGGCGCGGGGGAGGTCGCGCAGGCCGCGTGCAGCAGCAAGACCGGGATCAGGATCGTGCGGTAGATCGATTGCATCCGAAACTCCGTGCGCGGGCCGATTGACACAATGCAGCAAGCATTTTCGCCGGAAAACGGCATCATCGGCGTTGAATGATAGCGCTAACAATAGGTCGTGCTCACGTGGCGCCGCGCCATGCCGCATGCGCCCGACTGTGCGGCGCGGCGAATTCCGAGCAGCCACAAACCGGACGAACGATGCGCAACGACAACGCGATGCTGTGGATGGCCCTGTTGCTTTCCGCGCCGATCCAGGCGCAGGACCTGCGTCTGAACGCGCAGGACTATTTCGAGGCGCGCGGCGCCGAGGTGCTGGTGTTCGCGAACACCCCCGGCGGCCTGTTCAACGACGCCAAGACCGGCGGCATCGAGCTGGTGCACCACGGCGAGCGCACCGCCACCAACGGCGACGTGCGCCTCAACCGCACCCCGGAGCAGTGGGATGCGATCGCCGAACTGGTCGAGCGCAAGGTCGACGCCCAGCACCGGCGCATCGAAACCAGGATGCGCTACCCGCAGTTCGATTTCGACTATCGCATCGAAGTGCAGGCCAGCGGCGATGGCGTGGCGGTGCGCGTGCTGCTGGACCGGCCGCTGCCCACGGCGCTGGAGGGTCGCGCCGGCTTCAACCTGGAATTCGTGCCGGTGGCGTATTTCGGCAAGAGCTACCTGGCCGACGGCAAGACCGGGCTGTTCCCGCGCCATCCTTCGGCCTTGATGGACGCCGACGCGAATGGCGCGACCGAACCGCGCGCCATCGCCAGCGGCAAGCGCATCGTGCTGGCGCCGGAAGATCCGTTGCGCCGCGTCACCGTGCAGGCCATCGGCGAGGGCACGCTACAACTGTACGACGGCCGCAACAAGGCGCAGAACGGCTGGTACGTGCTGCGCAGCCCGCTACCGGCGGGCAAGACCGGCAAGGTGATCGAATGGCAGGTCAACGCCAACACCGTGCCGGACTGGTTGCGCGCGCCGGTGATCGCCCATTCCCAGGTCGGCTACCACCCGGCGCAGGACAAGATCGCGGTGATCGAGCTCGACCGCCACGACACGCCGCAGCGCAGCGCGCGGCTGGTGAAGATCGAAGCCGACGGCAGCGAGAAGACCGCGTTCGAAGGCCCGGCCACGGCCTGGGGCCGCTGGCTGCGCTACAACTACCTGCACTTCGATTTCTCGCGGGTGCGCGAACCCGGCCTGTACCGCGTGGACTACGGCACGCAGCGCGGCGACGCGTTCCGCATCGACGCCGACGTCTACGCCGAGGTGTGGCATCCCACCCTGGACGTGTACCTGCCGGTGCAGATGGACCACGTGCGCGTGCGCGAGGGCTACCGCACCTGGCACGGGGCCTCGCATCTGGACGATGCGCTGCAGGCGCCGCCGAACTACGAACACTTCGACCTGTACGCGATGGGCGCGAACACCGACACGAAATTCGCGCCCTTCGAGCACATCCCCGGCCTCAACGTCGGCGGCTGGCTCGATGCCGGCGATTTCGATATCCGCACCCAGACCCAGTACCACCTGGTCGGCACGCTGGTGCAGACCTGGGAGCGGTTCCGGCCGCAACGCGACACCACAACGGTCAGCCAGCAAGCGCGCTACGTCGAACTGCACCGCCCCGATGGCAAGCCCGACCTGCTGCAGCAGATCGAACACGGCACCCGCTACCTGCTGGCGCAATACCGCGCCGTCGGCCATGCCATCCACGGCATCGTCGAGGCGCACCTGTACCAGTACCCGCACCTGGGCGACGCGCTGAGCAAGACCGACGGCCTGGTCTACGACAAGTCGCTGGACCCGCACGCGGCCCAGCGCCATCCCGGCAGGATGTTCGCCCCGGTCACCCAGTCGCCGGCGCCGGAACGGCTGGTGACCCGGCGCGAAGGCGAGCGCAGCGGCGAATTCGACGACCGTTGGGCCTTCACCACCCGCGCCTCGGCGCT
>DASRYD010000442.1:0-1868 GCA_035653955.1 Pseudoxanthomonas sp. | reverse complement strand
ATCTCGTTTCGCCCGCCTGCTGCCGCAACTGCTCGCGCGCAGCGTGCTGCCGCTGCAGCGCGCCGATCTTCGATACACCAACGGCTTCGCGCTCAGCTGGGGCGCCCCCGCGTCCGCCGCGCAGCCGCAACCACAGGCAAGTACATGAACCGCAAAGGCGAAAAATCGCTGATCGTCGGCCTCGACATCGGCACTTCCAAGGTCACCGCGCTGGTCGGCGAATATTCGCCGGGCAACCCGATCGAGGTGATCGGCATCGGCACCCACGAATCGCGCGGGCTCAAGCGCGGCGTGGTGGTGGACATCGAATCCACGGTGCAATCGATCCAGCGCGCGGTCGAGGAAGCCGAGCTGATGGCCGGTTGCGAGATCCGCAGCGTCTACGCGTCGATTTCCGGCAACCACGTGCAATGCAAGAACTCGCCCGGCATCGTGCCGATCCGCGACGGCGAGGTGACCTGGGGCGACCTGGACCGCGTGCTGGAAGCGGCCAAGGCCGTGGCCATCCCCGCCGATCAGCGCATCCTGCACGCGATCCCGCGCGAATACGTGCTCGACGATTCGCAGGAAGGCATCCGCAACCCGGTCGGCATGACCGGCGTTCGCCTCGAGGTGCATGCGCACCTCGTGGTCTGCGCGCAGTCCGCGGCTGCCAACATCAGCAAGTGCGTGCAGCGCTGCGGCCTGCAGATCGACGATCTGATCCTGTCGTCGCTGGCTTCCAGCGTCGCCGTGCTGACCAGCGACGAACGCGAACTGGGCGTAGTGCTGGTCGACATGGGCGCGGGCACCACCGACCTCGCCGTGTTCGTGCAGGGCGCGATCTGCCATACCGCGTCGCTGCCTATCGCCGGCGACCACGTCACCAACGACATCGCGCACATGCTGCGTACGCCCACGCCCGAAGCCGAGCAGATCAAGGTCCGCTACGCCTGCGCGCTGGCCCAGCTGGCGACGGCCGAGGAAAGCATCCAGGTGCCCAGCGTCGGCGATCGTCCGCCGCGCCGCCTGCCGCGCCATTCGCTGGCACAGGCGGTGCAGGGCCGCTACGAGGAAATCTTCGAGATGGTGCAGGCGGAACTGCGCCGTTCGGGCTTCGAGGAACTGGTCCGCGCCGGCATGGTGCTGACCGGCGGCGCTTCGAAGATGGAAGGCGTGATCGAACTGGCCGAGGAAATGCTGCAGATGCCGGTGCGCGTGGGCATTCCGCAGCACGTGACCGGCCTGGGCGAAGTGGTCGGCAATCCGGTGCACGCCACCGGCGTCGGCCTGCTGCTGATGGGCAGCCAGATCGAGCACCCGCGCAGGCCGTCGCTGCCGGTCGGCAAGGCCGGCAGCCTGTTCAACAAATTGAAGAACTGGTACCGCGGCGAGTTCTGACGCCGCGCGGAGATCAGCGACGGCGCGAGGGCGCGCCGGCGTGCAGGCGGAGGAGGAAGGGTTTGAGCAACACCCGAAGCGACACACACATAACTAAATAGAGGACTACGGACATGGCACATTTCGAACTGGTCGAAAAAATGGCTCCCAACGCGGTGATCAAGGTCGTCGGCGTGGGCGGCGGCGGCGGCAACGCCGTGGCGCACATGGTCAACAGCAGCGTCGACGGCGTGGAATTCATCACCGCCAACACCGACTCGCAGGCGATCAAGAACTGCGGCTCGAAACTGCAGCTGCAACTGGGCGGCAACGTGACCAAGGGCCTGGGCGCGGGCGCCAATCCCGAAGTCGGCCGCCAGGCCGCGCTGGAGGACCGCGAGCGCATCATCGAAGCGCTGGACGGCGCCGACATGGTGTTCATCACCGCCGGCATGGGCGGTGGCACCGGTACCGGCGCCGCGCCGGTCGTGGCGCAGCTGGCCAAGGAG
>DASRYD010000441.1:0-2201 GCA_035653955.1 Pseudoxanthomonas sp. | reverse complement strand
GAGAAATCTCGAACTTGAATTTATTATTGCGCATACGTTTCATCCCCTGTCCCTGCGATTTAACGACTAATTCCGCTTCGAATACGCGATTGAGCTAGGCCTGTCGCCACGAATGACATTTCACCCCCCTGCCCTGTCGCTCGACCCTACAAAAAAAGGCGGCCAATTGGCCGCCTTTTTAACGCTTTGAAAGCCAAATTTACACCCCAACCGGATTCGCCTTCTCCGGATCGATCTTGTACTGCTTGATCGCCCTGGCCACGTCCTTGCCTGTGAGCTTGCCTTCCTTCGCCAGCGCGGCGACGGCGGCGTGGGCGATGTAGTAGCGGTCCACTTCGAAGAAGCGGCGCAGGTTGGCGCGGGTGTCGCTGCGGCCGAAGCCGTCGGTGCCCAGAACTGTGTATGTTGACGCCGGCACGAACGCGCGGATCTGGTCGGCGAAGGCGCGCACGTAGTCGGTGGCGGCGATCACCGGACCCTGACGGCCTTCCAGCAACTCGGTGACGTAGGCCTTGCGCGGCTTGTCCTCCGGATGCAGGCGGTTCCAGCGTTCCGCGTCGAAACCGTCGCGACGCAGTTCGTTGAAGCTGGGGCACGACCAGATGTCGGCGCTGACGCCGAAATCCTTGTCCAGCAACTCGGCCGCGGCGATGGCCTCGCGCAGGATGGTGCCGCTGCCCAGCAACTGCACGCGCAGCTCGCCCTTCTTCGGCTTGCCCGCATCCTTCAGCAGGTACATGCCCTTGATGATGCCGGCCTCCGCACCCGCCGGCATTTCCGGATGGGCGTAGTTCTCGTTCATCAGGGTCAGGTAGTAGTACTCGTCGACCTGCTCCTCCAGCATCGCCTTCATGCCGTGCTGCAGGACCACCGTCACTTCATAACCGAAGGTCGGGTCGTAGCTGCGCACGTTGGGGATGCTGCCGGCGATGACCTGGCTGAAGCCGTCCTCGTGCTGCAGGCCCTCGCCGTTGAGCGTGGTGCGGCCGGCGGTGCCGCCGAGCAGGAAGCCGCGCGTGCGCATGTCGGCGGCCTGCCAGGCGATGTCGCCGATGCGCTGGAAGCCGAACATCGAGTAGTAGATGTAGAACGGCAGCATCGGCACATCGCTGACCGAATAGCTGGTGCCGGCGGCCAGCCACGACGCCATCGCGCCCGGCTCGCTGATGCCCTGCTGCAGCACCTGGCCGCTCTGGTCCTCGCGGTAGTACATCAGCTGGTCGGCGTCGACCGGCTTGTACTTCTGTCCGAACGGCGCATAGATGCCGATCTGGCGGAACATGCCTTCCATGCCGAAGGTGCGCGCCTCGTCGGCGACGATCGGCACCAGGCGCGGGCCGATTTCCTTGTCGCGCAGGGCGATGTTCAGGCCCTGCACGAAGGCCATCGTGGTGCTGTAGGTGCGCTCACCGCTGTCCTTCAGCAGACGCTCGTAGGCCGACAGCGCCGGCACCGTGAACGACTGGCTGGACTTGCGCCGGCGCTGCGGCAGATAACCGCCCAGCGCGGCGCGGCGCTCCTTCAGGTACTGGATTTCCGGCGAATCCTCGCCGGGGTGGTAGAACGGAATCTGCTCCGACTCTTCCAGCTGCTTGTCGCTGACCGGGATGTTGAAACGGTCGCGGAAGCTGCGTACCGCGTCGTCGTCGAGCTTCTTGGTCTGGTGGGTCGGGTTGAGCGATTCGCCCGACGAGCCCATGCCGTAGCCCTTCACCGTCTTGGCCAGGATCACTGTCGGCATGCCCTGGGTGTTGACCGCCTGGTGGTAGGCCGCGTAGACCTTGTGCGGGTCGTGGCCGCCGCGGTTGAGGCGCCAGATGTCGTCGTCGGACAGGTTGGCGACCATCGCCGCCGTTTCCGGGTACTTGCCGAAGAAGTTGGCGCGCGTGTACGCGCCGCCGAAGGCCTTGCAGTTCTGGTATTCGCCATCGACGGTTTCCATCATCAGCTTCTTCAGCACGCCGTCGGTATCGCGGGCCAAGAGCGGATCCCAGTAGCCGCCCCACAGCAGCTTGATCACGTTCCAGCCGCCGCCACGGAACACGCCTTCCAGTTCCTGGATGATCTTGCCGTTGCCGCGCACCGGGCCGTCCAGGCGCTGCAGGTTGCAGTTGATGACGAAGACCAGGTTGTCCAGGCCTTCGCGCCCGGCCACCGAAATCGCTCCCAGCGATTCGGGCTCGTCCACCTCGCCATCGCCG
>DASRYD010000440.1:0-12021 GCA_035653955.1 Pseudoxanthomonas sp. | reverse complement strand
GGGGCGGGCTCCAACGGATCAGGCGCCGGCGCAGGAGCGGGCGGCGGGAGTGGTTCGGGCTCGGGGTCTTCCGGTGTCGGTGGCGGCACAGGTGGTGAGACCAAGGTGGAGCGCAGATACCAGTTCTCCGCCGTTCCGGCGCTGACGCCACCTTTGAACAGGAAGTATTCGAACGCGCCAGCCGCGGCCGGTGCGGTCAATGCGAATGCGCTGCCGCTGGACGTAGCGCCATTGGTCGCCTCCACCACCAGGATGCCATCCAGTACGGTGGAACCGCCCGTCCCTCCCAGGTTGACGATGCCCAGCCCGGTACTGCCGCTGGCATTGCCGGCGGAAACCACCAACCGATCCGAAGCCGAGCTGTCGTCGCCGAGCACGGTTTGCAGGTACACCGCTGCGTCGTTGCCGACGTAATCGCCGACGATGGTGAAGCGATCGGTAGCGCCGGAAGTACCATTGGTCAGATCGATGCGCCCGCTGTTGAACACCGCGGCCAGTTGACCAGTGTCGAAGGCGCGAATCGAAGCGTCCGCGCCCCCGCCGGCGAACAACGTGCTGGTGGAGTCGATCGTCAGAGTGCCGGCGCCGCTGCCCGCATCGCCCAGCACCAGGTCGCCGTCGAAAGTCAACTCGGTGTCGTCGCGGGCAATCACCGTTTCCCATTGCTGGAAACGGGCCACGCCATCGGTACTGACATTGTCGAAAGTCAGTGTGTCGGCGCCTGAGCCACCGGTCACGAGGGGCGTTGCGCCCAGGTGCGACCCGTTGAGATTGGCGAGCGTGGCGACGTCGGTGCCATCGCCCAGATCGATGGCACCGTAGATCACGCCGCCGCCGTTCCAGTCGAACGTATCGTTGCCCGCGCTGATGCGCACTTCGCCGCGCACGGTGCCGCCGCTGACGCTGATGCTGTCGTTGCCGCCGCTGACGCTGATGTTGCCGCCGATGTAGCCCTCGCTCAGGCGGATCGTGTCGTTGCCGAAACCGGTGACCAGGTTGCCGTCGATGGTGCCGCCGGACATGTCGAAGGTGTTGTCGTCCAGCTTCATGTTGACCCGGCCGATGCGACCACCGGTCATTTCGGCGTAGTCGCCATCCTCGTAGGCGCCGACGATGCGCCCGCCGCTCATGTAGAACGTGTCCAGGTTGTCGCCTTGCAACAGCGCACCGACTTCGCCGCCGGTCATCACGAAATCGTCCGTGCCGCCGCCTTGCTGCACTGTGCCGGTGACGCTGCCGCCGTTGACCGTCATGCGATCGGCGCCCGCGCCCTGGTCCACGGCATCCAGCTGGCCGCTTTCGAGCAACAGCACGTCGTCGCCCTCGCCTTGGGCCACTGCGCCGACGATCCGCCCGGCAAGCATCTCCATGCGATCGTTGCCCGTGCCGAAGGCGACGCCGATGCCGGCGCCGGTAATGCTGCCGCGATTGGTCAGCGCGCTGCCGATCGTGCCGGTGAACAGCACGCCCGTCCCGCCCTGCGCGACGATGCTGCCGTCATTGTTGACGCGGCTCTGGTCGCCCAACTGCACCGCGGGCCCCGTCGCGACGTCCAGTGCGGCGCCATCGGCGACGTTGACGGTCACGTTGGTGCTGCCGGCGGCGGCCGCGATGCCCGTGGTGCTGGGATTGGGGGCAGCGGAAGTACAAGTGACGGTCTGGCCAGCGGTCGGGGCCGTGAAATCGCACTCAGCCTGCGCGGCGAACGGCAGCCCCAGCGCGATACCACTCACGAGGCCGGGCTTGCCATGGTGCAGGATCCGCGCAATCCAGGCAGACAACCAACGCTTCGATACGGCCATGGGCAATCCTCATCCTGGAAATTGCTTGCACGTGCGCGAGGGAACCGGTTATCGCGATGAAAAAGCGAACCTTCCGACCTTGACGAGCGCGTTCCTGCGTCGAGGTCGGCCATTAAATAGATGAGGCTGGCGGCTGTTGCAACAGTTTGCGCCGCCCGAACGGATGCAACCATCAAGGCCGTGAAAGAACAGTGACGCCCATCATGCGCATTCCGTGCTGCCGCGCGTCGCAGCCATCGCGGGCGAGAAATTATCGAATTGCGTAGAGCCCGCAACTCGACTGACGCACTAGAACGGCTTCGCCAGCACCAGATACACGATCACCACCAGCAGCAGCACCGGCAATTCGTTGAACCAGCGCAACGTCTTCGCCGAAGGCAGCGCGCGGCCCTTGTCCAGGCCTTTCAGCCAACGCCCGGCCACGGTGTAGTGCGCCAGCATCAGCACAACCAGCGCCAGCTTCGCGTGCAGCCAACCGCCGCCGACGTGGAAGCCCAGCCACAGCCCCAGCCCGCACAGGAACGCCAGCCCGAACATGACATGGCCGAAGCGGTACAGCCGCTTGCCCATCAGTTTCAACCGCGCCTCGACCTCCAGGTTGCCCGCGGCTTCGGCCAGGTTCACCAGAATGCGCGGCAGGTAGAACACGCCGCCCATCCACGCCATGACGAAGACGAGATGCGCGGTCTTGACCCAGAAGTAGGCTTGCATGGCAGCGGTCGCTCGATGGGGAAAGCCAAGCATACCCTGCGTCGCCCGAGCCGATCGATTCGCAATCGTCGTTGCCGCGCAGTCGGGAACGACGGGCAAAAGCGGTTACGCTTTCTTGAACTCTCCGTCCCGATCCCGATGATCAAGCAATACGACGAAAACTACTTCCGGCGCTGGTACCGCCACGGCGACATCGGCGGGCCGCAACGCCTCGCGCGCAAGGTAGCGCTGGCGGTGGCCTGCGCCGAGTATTACCTCGAACGCCCGGTGCGCACCGTGCTCGACATCGGCTGCGGCGAAGGCGCATGGCGCGCACCGCTGCTGAAGTTGCGACCGAAGCTGCGCTACCTCGGTTTCGACAGCAGCGAATACGCGATCGCCCGCCATGGCGCGAAGCGCAACCTGCACTTTGCGCGCTTCGGCGACTTCGAATACCTGCGCCCTTGCCCGCCGGTCGACCTGCTGGTGTGCAGCGACGTGCTGCATTACCTGCCGTCCGCCGAGTTGCGGCGCGGCCTGCCGGGGCTGGCCGAACTCTGCGGCGGGGTGGCCTTCCTCGAGACCTTCGCCCGCGAGGACGAGTTCGAAGGCGACCACGACGGCTTCCAGGCCCGCCCTGCCGCCTGGTATCGGCGCCAGTTCGCCGCCCAGGGCCTGCGTGCGGCGGGTTCGCACTGCTGGCTGTCGCCGCGACTTGCGGGGGAAATGGCCGCACTGGAAGGCTGAACCATTCGACCAATTTGCGGCCCGGAGCCCGGCGCTTTGCGGTATGCTGCGCCGCAATATCGCATCCGGAAACCTGAACGATGCTGCTTTACCAATGGCATGAACTCAGCCGCCACTGGATGGCCCCGTGGGTGCACCTGGCCGAAGCCAACGCGAAGATCTTCTCCGATCCCAGCAGCTGGCTGTCGACCCTGCCCGGCGCCGAGCGCGTCTCCGCCTACAACGAACTGCTGCACCGTCTCGGCAAGGATTACGAAAAGCCCGAGTGGGGCATCCACCAGGTCGAGGCGAACGGCGCCACCGTGCCGGTGGTCGAACAGGAAGTGCTGCGCAAGCCGTTCTGCCGGCTGCTGCGCTTCAAGCGCTATACCGATGATGCGAAGAACATCGCCGCGCTGAAGGACGATCCGTCGGTGCTGGTGGTCGCGCCCCTCTCCGGCCACCATGCCACCCTGCTGCGCGACACCGTGAAGACCCTGCTGCGCGACCACAAGGTCTACGTCACCGACTGGGTCGATGCGCGCATGGTGCCGCTGGCGGACGGCGGCTTCGGCCTGGACGACTACATCGCCTACGTCGAGGAATTCATCCGCCACATCGGCGCCGACAAGCTGCACGTGATCAGCGTGTGCCAGCCGACCGTGCCGGTACTGGCCGCCGTGTCGCTGATGGCCGCGCGCGGCGAGGCCACGCCGCGTTCGCTGGTGATGATGGGCGGACCGATCGACGCGCGCAACAGCCCGACTTCGGTCAACGGCCTGGCCACGCGCAATCCGCTGTCGTGGTTCGAGAACCACGTCATCCATACCGTGCCGGCGAACTATCCGGGCGAAGGCCGCAAGGTCTATCCGGGCTTCCTGCAGCACGCGGGCTTCATCGCGATGAACCCGAGCCGCCACTTCATGTCGCACTGGGATTTCTATTCGGACCTGGTCAAGGGCGACCTGCAGGACGCGGAAGGGCATCGCCGCTTCTACGACGAATACAACGCGGTACTGGACATGCCGGCCGAGTATTACCTCGACACCATCCGCACCGTGTTCCAGGAATTCCTGCTGCCGCGAGGCAAGTGGAAGGTCGGGGGCGAAAAGGTCGACCCGGCGGCGATCCGCAAGACCGCGTTGATGAGCATCGAAGGCGAGCTGGACGACATCTCCGGCCTTGGCCAGACCGCCGCCGCGCACGAACTGTGCACCGGCATCCCGAAGGCGAAACACCAGCAGCTGACCGTGGAAGGCGCCGGCCATTACGGCATCTTCAGCGGCCGCCGCTGGCGCGACGTGGTGTATCCGCAAGTGCGGGACTTCATCGCCAAGTACGCGGGCTGAATTCCGACTACCCGCGAAAAAGCCGCCCGAAGGCGGCTTTTTCGTTGCGGCATGCGATCACACCACGGGGTCGCGCACCAGCAACTGCTTGGCCAGCCAGCCGTGGCACTTGCCGACGCCGCGGGCCAGGTGCAGGGTCGCGAACAACAACAGGACGCCCGCGACGGAAATCAGCGGCAGCAACCAAGGCGCGTCTTCGGTGACGTTCCAGTCGACGAACAAGATGTTGAAGTCGTGCGGGAAAAAGAAGCCTATCGGCGTGGCGATGAAGGCCAGCGACAAGCTCAACAGCGTTACCGCAACGGTGAAGTACGCCACGCCCAGCGGCTGCATCAGCAGGAAATACAGCATCGCCGTCCAGGTGCGGCCATCGGTGAACAGTTCCTTCAATCGCGTCGCCCACGGCTTGTCGCGCTGCGTATACAACGGGCGGCGCGGCATGCGTTCGCCCAGCAACACCTCGACGATGCGGCCCTCGACCAGCGACAACAGCCTCACCGACATCAGGAACAGCAGCAGCAACGGAATGCCGACGATCAGTATCATCAAGCCTGCCGACAGGCTCGCACCGGTCACCACCCAGGTGAAATAGAACGTACCGGTGGCCAGCGCCAGCAGCATGTAGAACAACGCCCCGTAAGTGCGCGGATCGGCGACCACGCCGAAGAATCGGCCCAGCAGCGACTTGCGCTTCGGCGGCACCGGCGGCCGCAGCGCGCGGCTCACCGTCACCTCGGTTTCGCGGTAGATCTCCGCGACCTCCTCCGGCGCGCCGTAGCTGCCGGCGACCGAGGCGATCACTTCGGCTTCGGATTTCCCCGCCTGTTCCGCGAGTTCGGAACGCAGATACTCCTCGGCGTCGTACAGCGCGTCCTGGATCATCGCCGGGTCGGCGCCCTTCAGCGCCAGGCGCAACTGGTCCAGGTATTCGGGAATGGTGGTGGGCAGGCCCTGGGCGTTCATTCAAGTATCCCCTCAAGGACGGAATCGACGGAATCGCGGGTCGCGCGCCACGCGGCGGCCCATTCGCGCAGGGCGCCACGCCCTGCTTCGGTGATGCGGTAATAACGACGCGGCGGGCCGGTCATCGACGGTTCGACGAAGCTACCCAGCAGGCCGGCCCCTTCCAGGTTGCGCAGCACCGGGTACAGCGCGCTCTGCTTGCCGCTGAGCACGCCATCGCCGATGCGTTCCAGCTTCTTGGCGATCAGGTAGCCGTACATCGGCTCCTCGGCGCGGGCCAACACCGCCAGCAGGGCCAGCGAAACCGTGCCGGCGCTGAGTTCCTTCTGGAACTTCTTCAGCTGGGTGTCGGCACTGGATTCGGGCTCGGTCATGGCAGCCTCCACTAGGTTGGAGGCAATACTATGGTCAAGTTCGATATAGCGAATGTGCCACTAGTCACCCTGTCCGCAGGAGCGCCCCTGGGCGCGGCCGGAAACCTCACCCAACGAGTTGACTGACCTTGGCAGCATCATGCCCCCCGGTCGCGCCCAGGGACGCTCCTACAAGGAAGCCCATCGCTACAATCCGACGACCTTGTCCCGGAACCGACCGATGCGCCCGACGCCGTTGCTGACTGCCTGCCTGCTCGCCCTGGGCCTGTCCCTGCCCACCGCCCGCGCCGACGAACCGGCCAAGAAGCCGAAGTACCGCAGTGCTTCGGAGATCATCAAGGCTTCGCCCGACAGCGACTGGCGCACGCCCGATCCGGCCAACCTGCTGTACATGGAACTGCCGGCCGGCCGGGTGATCATCGAGCTGGCGCCGGCCTTCGCGCCCGAGCACGCCGGCAACATCCGCACCTTCGCCCACGAACATTTCTGGGACGGCACCAGCATCTATCGCTCGCAGGACAACTTCGTCGTGCAGTTCGGCGACGTGGACGGCGACGATCCGGCGAAGGCCAAGCCGCTGGGTTCGGCGAAGAAGCACCTGCCCGCGGAATTCCATCGCAGCGCGAAGGGCCTGGATTTCACCGTGCTGCCCGACAGCGATGGCTGGGCGCCGCAAGTCGGCTTCGCCGACGGCTTCCCCGCCGCGCGCGACCCGAAGAAAGGCACCGCATGGCTGGCGCATTGCTACGGCATGGTCGGCGCGGGCCGCAACAACGCCGACGACAGCAGCGTCGGCGCCGAACTGTACGTGGTGACCGGGCAATCGCCGCGCCAGTTGGACGACAACATCACCGTGGTCGGCCGGGTGGTCAAGGGCATCGAACTGCTCAGCGTGATCCCGCGCGGCCCCGAGCCGATGGGCTTCTACGAGAACGCCAGCGAACGCACGCCGATCAAGTCGATCCGCCTCGCCAGCGAAGTGCCGGAAGCCGAGCGCACGCCGATCCAGCTGCTGCGCGCCGATTCGAAGACTTTCGCCGACGCGGTCGAGGCGCGGCGCAATCGCGTGGACGATTTCTACAAGCGGCCCGCCGGACACATCGATCTGTGCAACGTGCCGTTGCCTTCGCGTGTTCCGCCCGGGAAGTGATCGAAAAGGATGCGGGCGAACCGCGTTCGCCCCTCTCCGGACAAACTAGGTTGCCCGCCACGCCAGCCACGCGCCGGGACGAACCATCTCGACGTCCTGGTTGCGTCCATGCGCAGCCGCCAGCAATGCCTGTTCGACATCGGGCATTTCCGCGTAGCCTTCCGCGCCGCTGACGCCATAATGGATAGGCACGATCAGGCGCGCGCCCATCACCTGTGCGGCCGCGACGGCCTGTTCCGGAGTCAGTACGGCAGGAATGTCGCTGATCGGTTTGCGCCAGGAGAAACGCGCGCCGTTGATCGGCAGGAATGCCGCATCGAAGGGTCCCAGTTGGCGACCGATATGCCACCACGCGCCATGCCACAGCGTATCCCCGCAATGGATGATCCGGCGCCCGCCCGCGTTGACGACCCAGGAAACTTGCGGGTCGCCGTAACCATCCACCGCAGGCACGGCGGTGGCGGTGAAATCGTTGAGCAGCACCGGCTCGTACAGCGCGCCGAGGCGCACCTTGAACCCGGCCGCGGCCACCGCCACCGCATTGTCCGGCGTGCAAACCACGGTGCCGGAAGCACCGACGATCTTGCGGATCGCGACCGGATCGAAATGGTCGGGATGGCGATGCGTGATCAGGACGAAGCGCGCCCCTTCCGCGTCGTCGAAAGGCACCAGTTCGTCGCGAAGGGCGGTGCCCCAGACATCGGCATTGGCGAGCGGATCCAGGAACAGGTCGTCCTTGCCCAGGCGCAAGCGCACGCCCGCCCAGGCCAGGCGTTGCGCCCGCAACGTCGGTGCAGCGTTCTCCGGACCCGCGAAGACGGCACGCCACGGAGCCGCCAATGCAACCGCCGTCATGCCCGTCGCCGACAGGAATCGCCGACGGCTCGATCGCTGTGCAGGTTTCATTCGGAGACGCTCGTGCCGGGATTGAAACCGATCAGGCGCACGCCATGCTCGCTGCGTGGGCGATGGCTGCTGCCGGGCGCGAACCGGACATAGGTTCCGGCGGCATGGCGGCGCCCACCTTCGATCACCTCGCCGCTGACCACGTAGTACGCCTCGCCATCGGGATGGTGGTCGACCCAAGGCCACTCGCTTTCTGCTGCCATGTCGACCATCCAGACGCGCACGCCTGCGGGTGCGGGCAAGTCGCGGCGCGAACAACCGGGCCCCACTTCCACCGCGACCAATCCATCGGGATCGACCGCCACACTCGAAAATTCCATATCCGCGCATCCATTGGGCCGGGCAGCGATCCGGCGATGCGGATATGGTTTACGCAACAAGCCGACCCCGCAATTGCATATTCCGCAACCCAGCCTCAAACGGAGTTCAAGACGACTTCGGCACGGCTCGCGCAATCAAATACCGGCACCTTCTATGCACGAAGCCCGGCCTATTTTCCCTCGCCGGTCGCGCCGCATCGTCCGCCGGCGAACAGCCGCAGATCGATGGCCTCCGCCATCGCCCGGTAACCGGCATCGTTCGGATGCAGGTGGTCGCCGCTGTCGTAGGCGGGCGACAAATGATCCGGCCGGCTGGGATCGCCCATGGTCTTGTCCCAATCGACGACCGCATCGAAGGCCCTGGAATTCCGGATCCACGCATTGACCGCATCGCGCTTGGCATTGGCCGCAGGCGTGGGCGGCGCCGGAAATTCCGTGCCTCCCCTCGGCAACAGCGTTGCGCCGATCACTTTGATACCGCGCGCGTGCGCGCGGGCAATCAGAGTCTTCATGCCCTCGATGATCTGCAGCGCCGACACATTCTGGCCGGGCACCTTCTTCAACACATCTGATGCGGAAATGTCGTTGCCGCCCTGCAGCAGGAACATCCAGCCCACCCCCGGCTTGTCCAGCACATCGCGGTCCATGCGCGATAACGAACTCGGTCCGCGATACGGCGCGACGGCATCGTTGAGTATGCGGTTGCCGGCGATGCCGGCGTTGATCACGGCGATATGCGCGAGCGCCGGATCGGCCTGCAACCGCTCCGCCAGCCGATCCGTCCAGCGCGCGTTGCCGTTTTCGGCGGAACCCACGCCATCGGTGATGGAATCGCCCAGCGCCACGATCGCGCAGGCATTCGCAGCGGCAGTAACGTCGATGCCGGTCAGGAAATAACGCGTGTCGTCGGCTTCGCCTTCCGGAACGATCCGGATTGCGGAAGTGACGTCGCCGGAAGCGATGAACACCGTCTGGTTGCCGACCTGGTGCACCGTCGGCGCCGACGCGCCCTGGGGCAGGTACAGGCTCACGACCCATTCCTCCAGCGCGCTGACTGGCAGGGAAACCGCATCGCTCGTCACCTCGCCGCCCGCGGGAATGGTTGCCGCGCCTGCACCGCCGAAGGTCACTACCCGGTCTGTCCCGGACACGATCGCGGGTCCATCCGCATGTCGTGCCAGGCGCACCGGGCCGATGGTCACCGCGGTCGTGCCGAAAAGATTGGAAAAATGGAGGCGCATGCCCGTACCGCCGATGCTGGTGCGGACGATCTGGCGCACGGTCTGCGCTTTCAGGGCAGGCCCCGTCGCTACGGGGGCCGCGCCCCAGGTGGCGACCCATCGCGTATCTGCCGTCGCGACCACCGCTTCTTCGGCGAAAACGGCGGAGGTCGCAGCGACCCAACAGAACAAAGCGGCGCAGCTGTATCGGATAAGCGAATGCTTCATGTCGATCCTTGGCTCAGGAGATGCATTGCAAGCCCCAATGGCTTGTTCAAAACCGCCGCATGGCAGCGGCGGCCGGTACTTTCAAAGCGCGCACGTGCGCGTCCTCGGATTGGTCCGCGTTGATGTAAACCGCGCCGAGAAAAGCTTGCAGGTCGTGCCGCCGGGCCAGCCAGGCGCTGTCCTTGTAGCGTTGCGGCGAACCACCCAGGCTTGCGGCCAGCGCATCGAACCAGGCGTTCCATTCGGCCTCGGACAACAGGCCGCGCCGGGCGACGAACAGCACCGGCCGCGCGAGGCGTTCCGGCTCGCCGAAGACATAGGCGGGCCCCGTGGCGGGCGCAGCCTGCGAGGAAATCGCTTCCAGCACGGCCGACAACTGCGTGCGCTGCAGGCGCGGGTTCATCGCCAGCTGCAGCAGCCAATCGCTGCCATGGGCCACGCCATGTCGCCAGCCTTCCACCGGATCGTAGCCGCGATAGTCGCGCACCGACTTCAGGTAGGCCGCGGCCCTTTCCACCATCGCATCGCGTTCCGACGCGGACATCCATGGCTCGATGCGGTCCGTGCGCGCGACTTCCGACAGCACCAATGCCGCGAACGGGCGACGGAAACCATGCTCGTCGTCCTGCCCGAGCAACGCGTAAAGCTCGTCGCGCAACGAACGCAAGGCGGTCGCGTCGAGTTGCTTGCCGCGCATCCACGCGCTGTACGCGGAGAAAGCGACCTCGTCGCGCAGCGCCGGATCCGCGTCGCCGAGGCAGGCAAGCAATCCGTGCGCCAGCCGGAAGCGCGCAGCTTCGTCGTCGATGGCGAACTCGCGCTGCGCCAGTTGCAGCAGGGCCGCCTTATCGAAGCCCGGCGGCGGGCAAACCCCCTGCGCCATCGCAGGCCATGCGCTTGCCAGCCACATCGCCAGCGCCAAACCCGTTCCTCGCATCGCGCGCTCCATCCCGCTATTTCGCCAGCGCACGGTCGATGGCTTTCTGCGCCAGCGGGGCCATCACCGCGTAGCCGGCTGGCGTGGGGTGCACGCCGTCGGCGGCCAGCTTCGCGTCCATGCCGCCCTGCGCGTTCGCCAGCGCCGACCAGTAGTCCAGATAGGTCGCGCCGCTGCGGCGCGCATAGTCGCCAATCCATGCGTTCAATCGCCGCACTTTATCCGCGGGCTGCAGGCCGGGCCGCCACGGGTAGTCGCTCACCGGCAGCACCGAGGCCAGCACCACACGGATGCCGTGCGCGCGGGCGAGTTCGGCCATCGACTGCAGGTTTTCCTCGATCATCGCCTGCGTCGCCACGCCGGTATTGCCGGCGATGTCGTTGGTGCCGGCCAGGATCACCACCGCGGCCGGCTTCAGCTCGATCACGTCCTGGCGGAAGCGCAGCAGCATCTGCGCGGTGGTCTGCCCCGAGATGCCGCGATTGACGTACGGCTTGCCGGGGAAGAACGTCGTGCCCTGCACGCGGCCCCAGCCGTCGGTGATCGAATCGCCATAGAACACCACCCGCCGCTCGCCCTTCGCCGGCGGCGGCAACGCGGCGTTGTCCTCGCGATAGCGGCCCAGCTGCGGCCAATCGGCAAGCCGCTGCTGCAACGAGCGCACCTGCTCCGGGCCCAGCGAATCCGCCGGTGCGACGAACAGCGGATCGGTAGCGACCGGTGCGTCCTGCGCGACGAGCGTGCCCGCCGCCGCGAGCATCGCCAGCACGCCGAACCGGGCCGCCTTCGCCATACTCCGGTTCACAAACTGGCGCCGTCGAATTGGGTGATCTTCAACCCGGCCAGGTTCACGTCGGGCAGGCAGCGTACGTTGACCGCAACGGTGGGCACGCCGGTCTTGGGATGCATGGCCTCGCCGAACACGGCGACTCCGCAGTTCGCGCAGAAGCGATGCTTGATGTGGTGTCTGTTGAAGGTATAGGTGGACAGATCCGTCTCGGCCGTCTTCAGCGTCAGTGCCTCGCGCGGCGCGAACCAGAGCAATCCGCCGCGACGGCGGCACAACGAGCAGTTGCAATCCATCGCCTCGGCGATGTCGCCTTCCACTTCGAACGCGACCTTGCCGCAATGGCAGCTTCCCTCGTGCTTCATGTCCGTCGCCTCCAAGATGGGTGGCGCCGAGCATAAGC
Source organism: Pseudoxanthomonas sp. (assembly GCA_035653955.1). Classification (GTDB taxonomy): domain Bacteria; phylum Pseudomonadota; class Gammaproteobacteria; order Xanthomonadales; family Xanthomonadaceae; genus Pseudoxanthomonas_A. Next base: position 166 of record DASRYD010000440.1, on the reverse strand, counting down.
CATCCGTCGCTTGCGGCACATGCGCGAAGTCCGGCTTTTGCCTATGCTCCGGCCCTTCGTGCGATGACGCACCGCAACGGAAACCGCCCATGCGCCACAGCCTGCTCGCCCTTGCCCTGATCGCCGCCCTGTCCGCCTGCGGCAGGACCGAAACGTCCGACCAGGC
>DASRYD010000439.1:0-1889 GCA_035653955.1 Pseudoxanthomonas sp. | reverse complement strand
GTGCGCAAGGCTTCGCTGCGCCCTTGCTCGCGGTCACCGCGCGCGCCGACGGCGAGGCCGAGCCGTTGGCCAGGGAGGCGGGTTTCGACGGTTTCCTGCGCAAGCCGGTGACCGGCGACATGCTGGCCGAGGCGATCGGCGCGCTGTTGGATCCGCTGACTTGACCCTTGTCCCGTAAAGTCGAGCTTGCTCGACTGCTCTTCCTGCAAAGCGGATCGATGCGTGCGGGAGCGACCCAGGTCGCTCCCACGGAAATCAGCGCCGGCTCAGTTCATGCACCGCATCGACCAGTGCGGTGACGTGGTCGGGATTCATGTCCGGCGACATGCCGTGGCCGAGGTTGAACACGTGGCCGTCGAGCGAACCGCCGTTGCCGGCCGCGTAGCTGTCCAGCGCCTGCTTCGCCTGCGCGCGGATCGCCTCGGGCGAGCCGTACAGCGTGGCCGGGTCCAGGTTGCCCTGCAGCGCGACCTTGCCGCCGGTGCGGCGTGCGGCTTCGCCCAGTTCGACCAGCCAGTCCACGCCGATGCCTTCGGCGCCGCTGCCGGCGAGTTCTTCCAGGTACGGCGCATTGCCCTTGCCGAACAGGATAAGCGGTGTGCGTTCATCGCCTTCGCCACGCTGGAGCTCGCGCGCGATGCGCTGCAGGTATGGGAGCGAGAATTCGCGGTACATCGCCGGCGACAGCACGCCGCCCCAGGTATCGAACACCTGCAACGCCTGCGCGCCGGCCGCGCGCTGGGCGGACAGATAGGCGATCACCGCATCGGTGTTGACCGACAGCAGCTTGTGCAGCGTGGCCGGGTCGTTCAGCGCCATCGCCTTGATCTTCGAATAGTTGTCGCTGCCGCCGCCTTCGACCATGTAGCAGGCCAATGTCCACGGGCTGCCGGAGAAGCCGATCAGCGGCACCTTGCCATCCAGTTCGCGGCGGATCAGCCGCACCGCGTCCATCACGTAGCGCAGTCCGGTTTCCATGTCCGGGACGGCGAGCTTTTCCGCATCGGCCATCGTGTGCACGGTGCGTTCGAACTTCGGGCCTTCGCCTTCGACGAAGTACAGGCCCAGGCCCATCGCGTCGGGCACGGTGAGGATGTCGGAGAACAGGATCGCGGCGTCCAGGTCGAAGCGGCGTAGCGGCTGCAGGGTGATCTCGCAGGCGATTTCGGGGTTCTTGGCCATGCCGAGGAAGCTGCCGGCCTTGGCCCGGGTCGCGCGGTATTCCGGCAGGTAACGTCCGGCCTGGCGCATCAGCCACACGGGCGTGCAGTCGGTGGGCTGTCGGCGCAGGGCGCGGAGGAAGCGGTCGTTTTTCGGTGCGGTAGGAGACATTTTGTTCCGGAGAGTTGGTTTGTCGTTCCGAGCCGAAGGCGAGGAATCCGTTTTTTGCTTTGCCGCAGGCAAGAAACGGACCTTCACTGCGTTCGGGATGGCGTCTGAATGAAGATCAGCCCTTCGGCGCTTCCGAGCCTTGCACGAACATCTGCTGGAAGCCGCGCTTGATGTGCCCGTCGCGCGCCTTTTCGAACGCCGCCGTGGCCTCGTCCTGCAACAGGTATTGCTCGCGCTTGAGCTGGGCACGGCCGCCGAGTTGGCCGGTTTCGCGCAGCAGCTCCCAGCCGCCGAACAGATCGGGCTGCAGGGTCAGCTGGACGTAGCGGGGGGCTTCGCCCGCGTTGGGGCGTTGCTGCAGGAATACGCGCATGGCGACATTTTAGCCGCTCAGCACCGCCAGCACGCGGGCTTCGTCCACGTCCGGCACCACCTCGGCCAGCCCGGCTCCGCGCCACAGCACCAGGCGCAGGCGGCCGGCGATGTTCTTCTTGTCCAGGCGCATCCGCGCCAACAGGGCTTCCGGCGCGAGGCCGGCGGAATGCGGGTCGGCAGGC
>DASRYD010000438.1:0-1689 GCA_035653955.1 Pseudoxanthomonas sp. | reverse complement strand
GGAGAAGGAACAAAAACGGCGCCTTTCGGCGCCGTCTTCGTATTGCTTGGTGCAGCCGGCTTACTTCTTCGCCGGTTCCGCCTTCATCATCGTGTCGCGCGCGGCCTTGAACGGGTTGCCGTCATACCAGTTCGGCCACGTGTCGGCCACGGCCAGGTCCTTGCCGACGCCGTACAGCGCCTGCAGGTCCTGCACCACGCCGTCCAGCTTCCAGCCTGCGTGCACTTCGTCGCTGGCCTGGTGGTAGCGCTTGGCGTATTCCTCGCTCGCTGCCTTGCCGGCTTCGACGCCGCCGTCCAACAGGTCGTTGCCGCCCTTCGCGTACAGCGCGGGCACGCCGGCCTTGGCGAAGTTGAAGTGGTCGCTGCGGAAGTAGTAGCCGCCGGCCGGGTTGCCTTCCTCGGCGAGCACGCGGCCCTGCTGGTCGGCGTAGACCTTCAGCATGTCCTCAAGCTGCGAGTTGCCCTTGCCGGTGACGACGAAGTCGCGCGACTTGCCGCCCACGCTCATGGCGTCGAGGTTGATCACGCCGGCGATCTTGTCGAGCGGGAAGGTCGGGTGCGCGACGTAGTACTTGGAACCCAGCAGGCCGGATTCCTCCAGCGTCACTGCCACGAACACCACCGAACGCGCAGGCTTGGGGTCCTGGTGGGCGAACGCTTCGGCGATCTCCAGGATGCCGGCCACGCCGGTCGCGTTGTCGACGGCACCGTTGTAGATGTTGTCGCCTTCCTCACCCTCGTGCTTGCCCAGGTGGTCCCAGTGCGCCATGTACAGCACGGCTTCGTCGGGCTTGCTGCTGCCCGGCAGCACGCCGATGACGTTGCGCGAGGTCTTCTCGGTGATGCTGCTCTTCAGCGAGGCGGACAGCTGCGCCTTCAGCGGCACCGGCTTGAAGCCGCGCTTGCCGGCGCTGGCGTAGGCCGCGTCCAGGTCCACGCCGGCATCGGCGAACAGCTGCTTGGCAGCTTCGGCGCTCAGCCAGCCCTGCAGCGGGATGCGCTTCTCCGGATCATCCTTGGCGGGCAGGTCGTACTGCGGGCCGGCCCAGGAGTTCTTCACCACGTCCCAACCATAGCTGGCGCCGGGCGTGTCGTGCACGATCAGGGCGGCGGCGGCGCCCTTGCGCGCGGCTTCCTCGAACTTGTACGTCCAGCGGCCGTAGTAGGTCATGCGGTTGCCGCCGAACAGGGCTTCGTCCTTGGCGTGGAAGCCGGGATCGTTGACGAACATCACCACGGTCTTGCCGGTCCAGTCCTGGCCGGCGTAATCATTCCACTTCTGCTCCGGTGCATCGACGCCATAGCCGACGAACACCAGCTCGCTGGCGTCCAGCTTGACCTCGGTCTCGCCGGTACGGGTGCCGATGACGTAGTCGGTGCCGAACTTCAGGTCGCGCTTGCCGGCGGACGTGGTCAGCGACAGCGTGGTCGCGGCCTCGTCGGCGGTGGTCTCCACCATCGGCACGTCCTGGAAATAGCTGCCGTTGTTGCCCGGCTGCAGGCCGATGCGCTTCATCTGCGCTTCGAGGTAGGCGGTGGTCTTCTCTTCGCCGACCGAGCCGGGCGCGCGGCCTTCGAACTCGTCCGACGCCAGCGCGTTCACCATGTCGGCGAAGTCGCCCTCGGTGATGTCGGCGGTAAAGGTGTGCGCCGCGGCGGGCGGCGTGGCGGCTTCGGGCGCAGGGAC
>DASRYD010000437.1:0-4429 GCA_035653955.1 Pseudoxanthomonas sp. | reverse complement strand
ACGCCGAACGAGGCGCGCGACCGCCTGGCCCAGGGCGTCTTCACCACGCCGTGCGCGAACAACCCGGCCGGCCGCATCGACAGCTACCTGGCCCGCGTGGTGCTGGCCGAGCCGGTGGAGCGCAAGTTCCTCAAGGCGCTGAAGAGCAGCGACATCGAGGCGCTGGATTTTCCCGCGCAGCTGGACGAGGGCGTGCGCGAGGGCTGGATCACCGCCGACGAACGCAAGCAACTGGAAGAACTGCGCACGATGACCCTGGACGCGATCAGCGTCGACGACTTCGACCCTCACGAACTGCGCGCGGCGAGCTATTACGACCTGCCGCAGCACCAGCGGCACCCGCGCGAAGCCGCGTGATCCACGACGCCACCTGCACGGCGAGCTTCGGCTCGCCGTCTTGGCCCGGAAGCCCCGATGAGCGCCGACGTCCTGAACATCTACCGCAAGCTCGAACGCAAGCCGCTCGGCAAGTGGCTGTTCTCCCGCCTGATCTGCTTCAAGGCACCGTACTTCGGCAGCATCGGTCCACGCATCGTCGAACTGCGGCCGCACCATGGCGAGGCCACGATCCGCCACCGCCGCCGCGTCACCAACCACCTCGGCACGGTCCACGCCATCGCCCTGTGCAACCTGGCCGAATTCATCGGCGGCCTGACCTGCGACGTCAGCATTCCGAAGTCGATGCGCTGGATCCCCAAGGGCATGCGCGTCGAATACCTGAAGAAGGCCGTCGGCACGATGCACGCGGTGGCCACGCCGGCGTTCCCGCCGCACGAAGCGGCCGACGGCTACGAATTGCCGTTCGAAGTCGCCGTCGCCGACCCGCGGGGCGAGACAGTGTTCAGGGCGACCATCTCGATGTGGGTTTCGCCGAAGCCGGCGCGTGGAGGTTGAAGCCGTGTCCAGCGATCTGCTGGTGCGACTGGCCGGCGTGCACAGTTTCGGCTTCGCCGCGTTCCACCTGGCGTTCTGGAAACTATTCGACTGGAAACGGGAACTGGCCAAGGTCGGCCTGCCGACCCGTGCGGTTACGCAAATCCTCAATCTGCGCCTTATCTACCTGTTCCTCGGCGTCGGCATCGCCTGCTTCGCATTCACCACGGAACTGCACGCGACCTCGCTGGGTCGCGCCGTGCTCGGCTTCATGGCGCTGTTCTGGGTCGGACGCACGCTGGAGCAGTTCGTGTTCCTGCGCATCAACCATGCGATGGTGCACGTGCTGACCGTGCTTTTCGTGCTGGGCGCGGCCTTGTTCGCGTTGCCGTTGTTCGCGTAGGAACGCTTCCGTATCAAAGACCGGTCCAGGCACTCGACACCATCCCCTCGACACGAAAAACAGGCGCGGGAGCGACGCAAGCCGCGATTGCTTTTCATCCGGGCATGAAAACCCGGCTCGCGACTTACGTCGCTCCCACACCGACCGATATCGCGACGATCGCGAGAATCGCCGGCAATGCCTGCACGAAGAAGATGCGCTTGTTGACGCTGTATGCGCCGTACAGTCCGGCCGCAACGACGCAGCCGAGGAAGAACAGCACCACGCTCCATTGTCCGCTCCCCAGTCCCCACAGCAGGCCGACCGCGAGGAAGCCGTTGTACAGCCCCTGGTTCGCCGCCAGCACGCGCGTGGTTTCCGCTTTCTCAGGCGTATTGCGGAAGGTCTTCAGCCCCAGCGGCCTCGTCCACAGGAACATTTCCAGCACGAGGAAATAGCCGTGCAACGCGGCGACCGCGACCGTCAGGATCTGGGCGAGCAAAAGCATGGTTCTTCTCCCGATCTCGTCAATGGCGCGAAGCGGTCGTTTCCCCGACCGTCTCCACCCGCTTCCACAACCGCCAACCGATGCCCGCCGCAGCGAATGCGGCCAACGCGCTCAAGCCGGCGAAGCCGCCGACGCTCATGCCGATCGCCTTCAGGCCATTCATGCCGGTGGCGATGGCCACGTCGCCGAAGCGCCATACCGCGGTGTCGACCGCGTCCTGGCCCTTGTAGCGCACGTTGCGCGGCACGCGGGTGTACAGGCTGTGCCGGGCCGGTTCGGCCATGCCGTAGGCCAGGCCTCGGCTGACGATCAACGCCAGCACGGTAGGCGCCACCGGTCCCAGCAGCAGCGGCAGGTTGAACAGCGGCGCGTGCGGATCGGCCGAGAACACCACCACCAGCAGCACGGCAATGCTGACCAGCGCCCAGAGCATGATCACCAGGCCCGGGCCCTTGCGCGGCAGCAGCCAGCGGGTCAGGGCGATCTGCACGATCACGGTCAGCAGGTTCGCGATCAGGTCCACATCGGCGTGGAAGCGCGTGCGCGCGGCCGCGTCGGCGAAGGTCGCGCCGGAGTAATCGATCATCAGCGCGTAGTTGACGGTGCCGATGCCGTCGGCCAGCAACAACAGCACGGCCATGCCGCGGATGAAAGGATCGGCGAAGATCTGCTTCAGGCCATCCCACATGCCGCCGCCGACCGCGTCCTCATGGCCGGCTTCGTGCCGGCGCGCGCCATGCACGCGCGCCCAGCGACCGAGCAGCACTACGCAGACCGTGGCGACGCCGAGCAGGCTGGCCGATACCAGCAGCAACGGTGCAACGCCGATCACGTTGACCAGCGAGCGGGTCAGGGCCGGGCCGGCGAGCGCGCCCAGCGTGCCGGCGACGGCAATGATCGGGAACAGCCGCTTCGACTGTTCCAGGCTCCAGATGTCGGACATGAATATCCAGAACACCGACACCACGACCAGATTGAACACGCTGACCCAGACGAAGAACACCATGCCCAGCATGCGCGGGCTTAGCAGGCCCACGTTGGTGAAGGCCGGGATGAAGGCCAGCAGGCAGGCGATGAAGAACACATACACCACCGGCACCAGCACCCTGCGCGGCCAGCGCGAGGCCATGGCGGCGAACACCGGCGTCAGCACCAGCGTGGCGACGAAGGTCGCGGCGTAGAACCACGGCAACTGGGTCGAACCGACCGCGGCCGACAATTGCTCCCGCACCGGGCGGATCACGTAATAGGCGGCCAGCACGCAGAAGAAATAAACGAAGGAGATGGCGACCCCGCGCCATTCGCCCGTATGGATGCGTCCCTGGTTCGGCAGCATGGTCCCGCTCTCGCCCACTTGGTCCGGCCTCGATTGCGCGCACGGTATCCGATGCACTGCAACATCGCCAGCGGAATTTCGCCGGCCGCTGTTTCGTAGGAGCGGGCCCTGCCCACGATGCCTTTCGTGCAGATCGCGGCGAACGCGACGAAGCGCATCGCCGACAGGGTCCGCTCCCAGGAGGGTGGCGGATCGACACGACCCGCCTGAGAGCATTTGCTCTAGGCGCCCCCGATAGCTTCGGCCGGTCTTCGCCACAGGTCCGAGCGTGTACGACTACATCATCATCGGCGCCGGCTCGGCCGGTTGCGTGCTGGCCCATCGGCTCAGCGAAGACCCTGACGTCAAGGTGCTGCTGCTCGAAGCCGGCCCGCGCGACTGGCATCCCTTCATCCACATGCCCGCCGGCCTGGCCAAGCTGGTCGGCCGCAAGGGCATCAACTGGAATTACGACACCGCGCCCGAACCGCAGCTCGACGACCGCCGCCTGTGGTGGCCGCGCGGCAAGGTGCTGGGCGGTTCCAGTTCGATCAACGCGATGTGCTACATCCGCGGCGTGCCCGGCGACTACGACGACTGGGCCGCGCAAGGCGCGGACGGGTGGGGCTGGAACGAAGTGCTGCCTTACTTCAAGCGTGCCGAACGCAACAGCCGCGGCGCCGACGCGCTGCACGGCGGCGACGGTCCGTTGTACGTCTCCGACCTGCGCTACACCAATCCGCTGTCGGCCGCCTTCATCGAGGCCGGGCAGCGCATCGGCCTGGCCCACAACCGCGATTTCAACGGCGCGGAGCAGATAGGCGTCGGGTACTACCAGGTCACGCAGAAGGACGGCGCGCGTTGCTCCGCCGCCGTGGCCTACCTGAACCCGGCCAAGGGCCGGCCGAACCTCGACATCGTCACCGGAGCGCTGGTGCGGCGCATCGTCGTCGAGAACGGCCGCGCGGTCGGGGTCGATTACGCGCGCGGCGGGCACGCATCGCAGGCGCGCGCGCAAGGCGAAGTGCTGCTCAGCGCCGGCGCGATCAATTCGCCTCAATTGCTGATGCTGTCCGGCATCGGACCGGCCGACGAATTGCGCCGCCATGGCATCGGCGTGGTCGCCGACGCGCCGCAGGTCGGACGCAATCTGCAGGACCACCTCGACATCTGCACGCTGCAGCACTGCACCCAGCGAATCACTTACGACCGCGCCAGCGAGGCGAAGACCGCATTCGACTACTTCCTGCGCGGCCATCGCGGGCCCGGCAGCAGCAACATCGCCGAAGCCGGCGGCTTCGCGCGCTCGTCGCTGGCCGCCGACGCGCGTGCCGACGTCCAGTTCCACTTC
>DASRYD010000436.1:0-2799 GCA_035653955.1 Pseudoxanthomonas sp. | reverse complement strand
CGGCGCGCGCGGGCAGCAGTCCGGTTTCGATGCGGGCCAGGCCTTCGCTCGACAATGGCGGCAGGCCGAGCCGGCGGATCCAGCGTCGCAGCACGCGTGCACGGCGCGGCGCGGTCAAGGCAAGCAGCGCGGGAACGGAGAGCGTGCATGCGTCTAGCGTGGCGGTCGCGGCCAGTGCGCGGGCGTCTTCTTCGGCCAACAGCGCCGTCGCTTCGGCATTCAGTCCCGCGCTGCGGGCGAAAGCCGCAGCGGCATGCGGCCAGCGTTCGCGCAACAACGGCAGCACGCGTTGGCGCAGGAAATTCCGGTCGAAGCCGGTGTCGGCGTTGCTCGGATCCTCGATCCAGCCGAGACCGTGCTCTTGCGCATGGGCGAACAACGCCGAACGCGGCGTCTGCAGCAACGGCCGCCAATGCCAGCCCTGCGCGAACGCTCGCCATGCGCGCATCGCAGCCAGCCCATCGGGTCCCGAAGCGCGCAACGCATGCAGCAGGAAGGTTTCGGCCTGGTCGTCGCGATGGTGCGCGGTGACCAGGATTTCGCCGGGTTCCAGCATGTCGCGGATGGCGGCGTAGCGCGCCTGCCGCGCGGCGGCTTCGAGTCCCTCGCCGCTGTCGCGGATCACCTCCACGCGGATCACGCGTAGCGGCACGCCGAGGGCGTCGCAGAAGCGCTGGCAATGCGCGGCCCATGCGTCCGCTTGCGCGTGCAGGCCATGATGGACATGCATTGCGCGCAAGCGGCTGCGCCGGAACGAAGGATCGTTCGCCAGCCGATGCAGCAATGCCGTCGAATCCAGCCCGCCGCTGAAGGCAACCAGCAGGGGCGGATCAGGCGGAGCGTCGGATGGCAGAGGCGACAGCATGGCGAGGGAAGTCTAGCCGCTGCGCCGGATTCAGGATCAGAGCCTGGACAATTCCTGCCGCGCGGTTTCGATCCAGTCGCGTTGTTCGCGCTGGTAGTACTTGGGCGAGGCCGCCGAGCGGGTCAGGATTTCCCTGAAGATGTCCGCCGCCCTGCGCGAATCGCCGGTGCGCTTGAGCAGCAGGCCATAGCGCACTCGCGCTTCCTCGCCGGGATAGCCCTGGACGACGGCTTCGTACTCGTGCAGAGCCGCCGCGACGTCGCCGATGTCCTCGACCGTCCTCGCGTAGAGCAGGTGGCCTTCCTTGGAACGGAAATCCGGGTTCGCGGCGATCAGCGCATCGAGGGTGTCGCGCGCCTGTTGCGGTTGGCCCATGCCGAACTGGGCCCTGGCCAAGCCCAGCATCAGGTCGGGGTCGGTGGCGTACAGGCCCTTCAGCGACCCTTGGTACAGTTCGGCCGCGCGTTGGTAATCGCCATGGCGCAGGCTTTCGGCGGCCAGTTCGCGGCGGTTCGCCTGCGTGTCCGACAGCTGCAGGTTGATCTCTGCGCGACGCTTGTCGCGGCCTGGGTCGATCACGTCGCGCACCTTGCGCGCGACCTTGCGCGAGCCGGGACCGTTGCGCATGTCGGGCAGGATCTCGGCGATGAAATAGATCAGGACCGCGATGTAGGAGAAGAACAGCAGGATGAACAGCCAGTACATCGGCCGGCCGGTGCGGACGACGTGCACGCCGCACGCGATCTGCAGGACGATCGAGAGCAGTATGATCGGACTCATCGGTCGTCCTTGCCGAAGCGTGGGTTATGCGGTTTCGTAGGCGCCGTAGCCACGCAGGCGCCGATAGCGCCCCGCCAGCAGTTCGTCCACCGACAGCTTGTCCAGCTCGTCGAGCTGGTTCAGCAGCACGGCCTTCAGGCGCGTGGCCATCTGCTTCGGGTTGCGATGCGCGCCGCCGATGGGTTCGCGCACGACCTTGTCGACCAGGCCCAGGCCCTTCAGGCGCGAGGCGGTCAGGCCAAGCTGTTCGGCCGCGTCCTTGGCCTTGCCGGCGTCCTTCCAAAGGATCGACGCGCAGCCTTCCGGCGAGATTACCGAATACGTGCTGTATTCCAGCATGACCGTGCGGTCGCCGACGCCGATGGCCAGCGCGCCGCCGCTGCCGCCTTCGCCGATCACCGTGCAGATCACCGGCACCTTCAGCTCGGCCATCTCCATCAGGTTGCGGGCGATGGCCTCGGACTGGCCGCGTTCCTCGGCATCGATGCCCGGCCATGCGCCGGCGGTGTCGATGAAGGTCAGCAACGGCAGCCTGAAGCGTTCGGCCATCTTCATCAGGCGCAGCGCCTTGCGGTAACCCTCGGGCCGGGGCATGCCGAAATTGCGCAGGATCTTTTCCTTGGTGGAACGGCCCTTCTGATGGCCGATCACCACGACCGGACGGCCGTCGATGCGGGCCAGGCCGCCGACGATGGCCTGGTCGTTGGCGAAGGCGCGGTCGCCGGCCAGTTCCTGGAATTCGTCGCAGATAGCCTGCAGGTAGTCCAGCGTGTACGGCCGCATCGGATGGCGGGCCAGTTGCGACACTTGCCATGGACTGAGGTCGCGGAAGATGTGCGCGGTACGCACCCGCAACTTGTCCTGCAGGGCGTGGATTTCCTTGTCCACGTCCAGCGCCGGGCCGGCGCTGGCGCTGCGCAATTCCTGGATCTTGGCTTCCAGGTCGGCGATGGGTTGTTCGAAATCCAGGTAATTCGGGTTCATCGGCTATCGAGTGGCCGCAAAGCGGGCAGTTTAGCCGATGCGGGGGCTGGAACCCGTACGCGTGGGTAGGGCGGACGCGGGAGCGTTTCTTGTGGGAGCGGCCTTGGCCGCGAATGCTTCCCGAACGACCGACCGAAGAGCATTCGCGGCCAAGGCCGCTCCCGCGGGAT
>DASRYD010000435.1:0-11456 GCA_035653955.1 Pseudoxanthomonas sp. | reverse complement strand
CACTGCGGCCCAGTGCGGCATCGGCCTCGGCGACCAGCGCCACGACTGCCTGCAGGAAACCGTCGTAGTCACCCTGTGGGGTGGCCACGCGGCGGCGCCAGGTAACCTGCATCGCCACATCGCACGCCACCAGCTCGATCTTGGTGCCGCCGATGTCGATGCCGTAGCAGGCGTGGGCGATCAGCTCAGCCATGGTGGATGGTGACGCCCTTGACGACGCGGTTGACGGTGCCGTCCGGGAACGGGTTGTCCGGGGTCAGGCCCAGCGCGGCCGAGCGCTGTAGTGCGAACAGCTGCGCAAAGCCCAGCCACACCGGTGCCAGCCACGGATCGTCCAGTGCCGGCACGGTGAGGGTGTATTCGTCGTCGGCGCCGATGTCCGAATGCGGACCGATCGCCAGCACCTGGCCGGCCACGCCGTCGCGGCGCAGTTCTTCCAGCAGGTCCTGTTCGTAGCGGCGCGCCAGCGGCTGCACGCTGCGCAGCACCACCACCAGGGTGTTGCCATCCAGCGTCGACTTCGGGCCATGACGGAAGCCCAGGGGTGTGTTGGCCAGCGCCAGCACGCGGCCAGCGGTGAGCTCCAGCACCTTCAGCGCGCACTCGCGTGCCAGTGCTTCCAGCGGGCCGCTGCCGAGGTAGATGATGCGGTTGAACGGGCGCTGCGCCAGTGTCGCCACCGGTGCATCCCACTGCGCCAGGCCTTCGCGGGCCAGCGCGGCGATCTGCTTCAGGCGCGTCACGCGCGCATCCCACGGCGAACGATCGAACACGGTCAGCGCGGCCAGCAGCATGCAGGTCAGGCTGCTGGTCATGGCGAAGGCGCGGTCGCAACTGGCCGCCGGCATCAGCAGGGTGAAGGTATCGGCGCGATCCCGGCCGCGGCGGGCGAGTTCGCCTTCCGGGTTGCAGGTGATGTCGAGAAAACGCGCATCGGCCACGCTGTCGCGGACCAGATCGACCACGGCGACGCTTTCCGGACTGGAGCCGCTGCGCGCGAACGAGACCAATAGGGTGGGTCGGTCGCACTGCAGGTACAGCGCGGGATGGGTCAGCAGGCTGGTGGTATGGATCGCACGGACTTCGGCCGGCCATTGCGCATTGACCGCGTCGGCGACCATTTCGGCGATGAAGCCGGAACTGCCGGCGCCGGTGAACACGACGCGATTCTCCGGCCTGCGCAGCCAGTCGCCGAGAAAGCTTTCCAGCGGCGCGCGCGCGGCTTCCAGCAAGTCCGCCAGTCCATCCCACAGCGCGGGCTGCTGGGCGATTTCGGCGGCGGTATCGCTTCCGCCGAGGCGTTGCCAGGCGGAGAAGTCGGGGAGCGGGTTGGCGTCCATTCTCGATTCCAGTTGGGCCGTCACACGATCCATTTTTTCTTTCGAAAAGTCAAATATCGAAAGCTAATAGAAAGATATCAAGTTCACGCATGCGACCGTCTTTCGCAGGATCAGTTTTAATTCCAACCATGTCGATCATGGCGATTACAGTATTTTCGTCCGAGTTCTCGCAAGTTTTGCCTTGCACAAACTTTCGTTTAATTAAAATATCTTGTTTTTTTCTTTGCAATTTATTGACTTTGGAAAAGACGCTGCCCTAGAGTCGTTACTCGACATTTCGAATTCCCGCGAAACGGGTTCTGAGGGCAGGGTGGAGACGAGGAAACGACGCTGCGGCGGCTGGTTGCTGGCCTTGTCCGGGTTGCTGGGAACGACCGTGTTCCCGGCCATGGCCGAATCGGTCGGCAACGTACGCAGTTTCGCGCCAGCGACCGATGCCGGTGCGACGTCGGCCTGGGAGCTGATCACCGACAACGGCAGCCGCGTCCGCATCGAACTGGTGCGCGAGGACGTGCTTCGCGTGCAAGTCGGACGTGCGGGCAAACTGATCCCGGCGGGCGACAAGGCCACGCCGATCGTGTTGCCGCAGGCGCCGGCGAAGGTCGCTGCCAATGTCGAGGAAGACGCCGGAGAAATCCGCATCCGCACCGATGCGCTGGTGTTGCACGTGCAGCGCCAGCCGCTGCGGCTGGCGCTGGAGCGCATCGAAGCCGGCAAGCCGGTGCCGTTGTGGCGCGAACTGCAACCGCTGGACCTGGCCAAGGAACAGAGCGTGCAGACGCTGTCGAGCGCGGCCGACGAATACTTCTACGGCGGCGGCCAGCAGAACGGCCGCTTCCAGTTCAAGGGCCGCGAACTGGAGATTTCCTATTCCGGCGGCTGGGAAGAAGGCGATCGCCCGAGTCCAGCGCCGATGCTGCTCAGTTCGCGCGGCTGGGGCATGTTGCGCAACACCTGGGCCGACGGCAACTACGACCTGCGCCAGCCCGATTCGGCCACGCTGCTGCACAAGGAAGAGCGTTTCGACGCGTATTACTTCGTCGGCGCCGGCTTGCACGAACTGCTCGACCGCTACACCGCGCTGACCGGTCGCGCCCGCATGCTGCCGCGCTGGGGTTACTCCTACGGCGACGCCGACTGCTACAACGACGGCGACAACAAGAAGAAGCCCGGCACGGTGCCCGAAGGCTGGAGCGACGGCCCTACCGGCACCACGCCCGACGTGGTCGACAGCGTGGCGAAGAAATACCGCGAGTTCGACATGCCCGGCGGCTGGATCCTGCCCAACGACGGTTACGGTTGCGGCTACACCGACCTGCCGAAGGTCGTGCAGGGGCTGGCGAAATACGGTTTCAAGACCGGCCTGTGGACCGAAAACGGCGTCGACAAGATCGCCTGGGAAGTCGGCAAGGCCGGCACCCGCGTGCAGAAGCTCGATGTGGCCTGGACCGGCAAGGGTTACCAGTTCGCGATGGATGCGAACCACTCGGCCTACGACGGCATCTACGACAACTCGGATTCGCGCCCGTTCCTGTGGACGGTGATGGGTTGGGCCGGCATCCAGCGCTACGCGGTGGCGTGGACTGGCGACCAGAGCGGCAGTTGGGACTACATCCGCTGGCATATCCCGACGATCATCGGTTCGGGATTGTCCGGCTATGCGTACGCGACCGGCGACGTGGACGGCATTTTCGGCGGCAGCGCGGAGACCTACACCCGCGACCTGCAGTGGAAGGCGTTCACGCCGGTATTGATGGGCATGTCCGGCTGGTCGGCGAATTCGCGCAAGCATCCCTGGGCGTTCGACGAACCCTATCGCAGCATTAACCGCGACTACCTCAAGCTGAAGATGCGCCTGACCCCGTACATGTACGGACTGGCACGCGATGCGGAGAACAGCGGCGCGCCGATCGTGCGCGGCCTGATGTGGGATTACCCGGACGACCCGCAGGCGCAGACCGAAGCGCACAAGTACCAGTTCCTGCTCGGCCGCGAACTGCTGGTCGCGCCGGTGTACCGCAGCCAGGCCGCGAGCCGCGGCTGGCGCCGCGACATCCATCTGCCTGCGGGCCGCTGGATCGACTACTGGGATGGCCGCCAGTTGCAGGCGGGCGTCCAGGGCAGGCAGATCGACCGCCAGGTGGAACTGGCGACGCTGCCGCTGTTCGTGCGCGCCGGTGCGATCCTGCCGATGTATCCGGCGATGCTGTTCGACGGCGAGAAGCCGCTGGACGAAGTCGAATTCGACCTGTACCCGCAGGGCGAATCGCAGTATGTGCTGTACGAGGACGACGGCAACACGCGTCGCTACGCCCAGGGCGAATCCAGCGAGCAGGCCATCGCCATGCATGCGCCCGAGCAAGGCAGCGGCGAAGTGAAGGTCGACGTCGGCGCAGTGAAGGGCAGCTATGCCGGCCAGTTGCCCAAGCGTCGTTACGCGCTGCGCGTACTGAGCCGACAGCAGCCGAAGGCGGTGGAGCTGGATGGCCGGGCGTTGCCGAAGCTGGCCGATCGCGCCGCGTTCGATGCCGCGAACGAAGGCTGGTACTTCGACGCCAGGGGGCGTCGCGGCACCGTGCACGTTCGCACCGCGCCGGTCGACATCCGCACCGCGCTGGCTTTCCGCCTCGACATTCCGCCCGCGAAGGCCCCCGCCGACGATGCCTTCCCGGCCGCGCCGGCGTTGGGCCGCGCGTTGCCGTCCGACGGCCTGCTCGTGGTCAATCGTCCGGCGGAAGAGCCTGGCCATCCGCTGGAGAAGGCCTTCGACGACGATCCGGGCACCTGGTTCCGCAGCGTGCGCAACCAGGCCGTGCGCACCGGGGCGCACGAGTGGACCATCGGTTTCGGCGAACGCAAGCTGATCGACGGCATCGAACTGGCGCCGCGCAACGACAAGAACTGGAAGCACGGCCAGATCCGCGATTACGAGGTCTATCTGGCCGACAGCAACGGCGAATGGGGCGAACCGATCGCGACGGGCCGACTGAGGCTGGAGCAAGGCGTACAGAAGATCGAATTCGCCCCGCGCGCCGGCCGCCTGCTGCGTTTCCGCGTGCTCAGCGTGCAGAACCCGGAAGGCGATGGCGCGAATGCGCTGGATCCGATGGTGACGGCGGCGCAGGGCGGGACGGGAACGGCGGGCGCGTTCGATGCGTTGCAGCCGCGCGACGTCGGTCCGATCGCGCTGTCGACCTTCCACATCCTCGAGCACCAGGTCGGCGAGCGTCCGCAATTGCAGCGCTACCTGTCCGAGCTGGCGATGCCGGAAGCGCTGGCGAAGCATATCGCGCGCGACAAGGCTTTCGGCGGTACCACCGCCATGCGCATGAACGGCTTGCAATTCCGTCGCGGCCTGGGCGCCGGCGCGGACAGCCGCGTCGACGTGAAACTGCAAGGCAACTGGCAATTGCTGCGCGCCGACCTCGGTGTCGACGACAGCTGCCGCGCCGCCGGCGGCCTGCAGTTCCAGGTCTGGGGCGATGGCCGCCTGCTGTACGACAGCGGCCTGGTCAAGGCGCCGGGCGTGGTCAAGCCCGAACTCGACATCCGCGGCCTGCGCAGCCTGAGCCTGCGCACGCTCGGCGCGCAATCGCCGCAAGTCTGCGGCAACTGGGCCAACGCGGTCCTGATCGGACAGGAGGGCGACGCCGCCGACATCGCTTCGCCGTGAGCACGTTGTCGTCCGAAGCGGCAATGGAAACGAATTCGAGCCACCACCACGCGCCACTTCAAGCGCTGCCGCGTCCGTGCAGGCGGGCCGGCGGAAAACCACCCATGCATTCGTGAGAGAGGGTTCATGAAAAGCGGACATTCCTTGAGACAGAAGTATCTGATCGCCGCCATCGGTTCCTTGCTGGCCGCAGGTACCGTTCATGGCCAATCGACCGTCGGCAGCATCTACGGCCAGGTACCGGCCGGCGAAGGCCAGAGCATCGTCATCCACAACACGGCGACGGGTGCGACGCGCGAGATCGCGGTGGGCAGCAATGGCCGCTACACCGCAGGACAGCTGCCCGTGGGCACCTATACCGTCACCTTGCAGCGCGACGGCAAGGCCGTGCAGACCCAGGAAAACGTGGTCTTGCGCGTGGGGCAGGGCGAGAACGTATCGTTCTCAGGAGGCGGCGACAACGTACAGCAGCTCGACCAGGTCACCGTCAGGGGCTCGCGCGCCGGCATCGACGTGACTTCGGTCGACTCGCGCACCGTACTCACGTCCGAGCAGTTGAAGGCATTGCCGCTGGCCCGTTCCGCCGAAGCCGCGGCGCTGCTGGCGCCGGGCGTGGTGCCGGGTACCACGTCGGCCAGCGGTAAATTCGGCGCACCGCTATCCAGTTTTGGCGGCGCTTCGGTGGTCGAGAATGTTTACTACGTCAACGGCTTCAACACCACAGATCCCAACCAGGGCCAAGGCGGTCTGACCCTGCCTTACGGTGCGATCGACCAGGAAGAAATCTATACAGGTGGCTACAGCGCGAAATACGGCCGTTCGGAAGGTGGCGTGCTGAATATCGTCGGAAAGAGCGGTACAAACGAATGGAAGTTCGGCGGTTCGATGGTGTTTTTTCCAAGTTGGTCGCGCGCTAGTCAGGACGACCTGAACTACACCCGCCTTCCGGTGGATGTAGAAGGGAATCCGACGCCCCAGGCTGAGTTGACGGGGATGCTGTACAGCCCGCGTAGCGAAAACGAGTCGTCTACTACGACTTATGACGCCTATATTGGCGGCCCGATCCTGCGCGACCGGCTGTTCTTCTTCGTCGCCGCAGAGCAGAGTCGGAGCGATGGTACATCGGTCGGTACGGTGACTTCGGACAATTTCACGAAATCCAGTTCGACGAACGACAAGCTATATGCGAAGGTCAACTGGAACATCACCGACAATCATTTGCTGGAACTGACTGGCGATTACAACCAGATCGATGGCACAAGCACGCAGTATCACTACGACTTCGTCAACCGCCAACGAGGCGAAGTCCAGCGGGATGCCGCCGGAAAGGTCAATCAATCGGATAGCAACAACGGCGGACGCTTCTGGGCTGCCAAGTACACCGGCTACCTGACCGATAGCCTGACCCTGAGTGCGCAATACGGCAGGATGGATCTGAAGTCGGAAACCATCCCGCTTGGCCTGGACACCACTAACGCGTTCGTTGGTGGTGTTGCCAACCAGAATCCGGCGTATACCGGTGGAACCCCGATCCGCACGGTCCAGCAGATCCCGTCGACTTCGCTGCCTGGCGAATTCATCACCAAGAACTGGCGCATCGACCTGAACTGGGTGCTGGGCCGTCACACACTCAACTTCGGCGTTGACCGTCTGGATTCCACCGCGCAGAACATCAATAGCAATATCTCTTCCGGCCCCGGCTACACCTGGTCGTATGGGCATACCAGCTCGCCATCTCTTCCGCTAAACCCGAGCATCGGCATTCCGGCGACTGCGGGCTTCCCGAATGGCGGCGATGGTTACTACGTCACCAAGAACGTGCGTCGCACCGGCGGCAATCTGTACACCTACCAACAAGCCGAGTATCTGGAGGACAACTGGCAGGTAACCGACAAACTGCTGTTGTCGCTGGGTATCCGCCACGACAGTTATCGCAATGAGAACACCCATCACGATGTTTACGTCGAGCAGGACAACCTGTGGCAACCGCGTTTCGGCTTCAGCTGGGATGTGCACGGTGACAGTAGCCTGAAGGTGTTCGGCAACCTGGGCCGCTACGACATGAACCAACCCCTGTCCTCGGATGGTTGGTTGGCCAACAGTGCGCTCAACACCACGCAGTACTTCACCTACGGCGGTATTGCGGCGAACGGCGAGCCGACCGGCCTGACCCAGATGACCGAGCCGGTCTCGATCAACGGTTCCTATGGCCAAAGCCCGGATTTCCATCTGATCTACGCGAAGGACCTGAAGCCGCAAGCCCAGGACGAGCTCATCCTGGGCTTCGTCAAGGCGATCGGTTCGCACAATACCTTCGGGGCCAAGTTCACCCATCGCGAACTGCGCAGCGTCATCGACGATTTCTGCAATGGCACGAACGCCGACGGCGGGCCGGATTTCGAAGGAAGGGCCATGGGTCACTTTGACAAGGCCGAGGCGATGGGTATCGAGGTCGACTACGAGGGGGATCCGTGGTGCCGGCAGATCAATCCCGGCATCGACAATGTCATCGTCGTGAAGGACACGTCTGGCGTGTATCACGATGTGCCGATGACCGCCGCTGAAATGGGCTTTCCGAAACTGAAGCGCAAATACAACGGCGTTGATTTTTTTGTCGAGCATGCGTTCGACGGCAAGTGGTACGGCAAATTCGACTACACGTGGTCGCGCGCTTACGGAAACAGCGAAGGTCAAAGCCAGACCCGCAGCGACTCGATCGGCGGCACCCAGCAGACCGACTGGGACAACCCGGCGGTCATGGTGAACGCCAATGGCCCATACGGTTACGACCATACTCACCAGATCAAGCTGTTCGGCTATTACCAGCTGACCCCGGAATGGCAGGTGTCGGGCAACCTGATGATGGTTTCGGGCGGTCCCAAGTACTGCCTCGGCAAGTTCGGCCCGGATCAAACTGAGCCATATGGCTATGGTGGCTTCTATTGGTGCGATGGTCAGTGGGAGCCGGTCATGAACGACGAAGGAGAACTCGAACTGAGTCCGGTCGCTGGCACGGGCCGACCCACGCCTCCGGGCAAGAAGGGCCGGATGGGTTGGAACAACTCCATCAATCTCGGCGTTCACTATCGACCAGCCTTCGCCGACCACAAGCTGGCTTTCCACTTCGATGTGTTCAATCTGTTCAACGAACAAACGGCACTGAACCGTAACTGGTCCTACAGCCCGCAAGATCCCGAAGATGGCTGGGCGCGGTATCAGATGCCGACCAACACGCAGGCCCCGCGTTCGGCGCGCTTCAGCATCACATACGACTACTGAGTCGCGGGCGACTTCGCGGCACCGCTCCGAAGGCCCGCCGGGCACGACGACGGTGTCGCGACACCGCTGAAACCCGCACGAAGGCATTCCAACGCACCCGGCAGCATCGCCTCGCCCCGACACACCCTGGCGCACGACGTGCAGAACGATCCATTACCGATACAGGAAGCAAAGATGTCCGCTAACCGCCGCAACCACCGCCTCGCCCTGACCGGCCTGTCCATCGCCCTGGCCGCCGCGCTGGCCAGCGGCCCGCTCGCCGCGCAGGAAGCGCCCGCCGAACAGGACAAGAAGGACGAGAAGGCCACCGAACTGGCCCGTATCGAGGTCACCGGTTCCAACATCAAGCGCACCGATGTCGAAACCGCGTCGCCTGTGCAGATCATCAGCAAGCAGGACATCGAGAACATGGGCGCCCGCACGCTGCTGCAGGTGCTGGACAACCTGCCGGCCGCGCGTCCGGCGCAGGTCGACTCGAAGTCGCTGTTCACCGGCTCGGACGGCGCTTCGCAGGCCAACCTGCGCGGGCTCGGCGCGCAGGGCACGCTGGTGCTGTTGAACGGCCGCCGCCTGTCGTACTACGGCGCGCCGGCGGGCTTCCAGACCCAGTTCGTCAACATCGACTCGATTCCGGCCGCGGCGATCGAACGCATGGAAGTGCTGACCGACGGCGCCTCGGCCGTGTACGGCACCGACGCGGTGGCCGGGGTGATCAACGTGATCACCAAGCGCGAGTACAAGGGGCTCGAAGTCAACGTCATTACCGACAAATCGTCGCGCTTCGACAGCTATGGCGAGCACCAGGCCAGCATCACCGGCGGCTTCGGCGACCTGGACGAAGATCGCTACAACGTCTATGCCTCGGTCAACCTGTACCGGCGCGACCCGATCCCGCTGAGCGAGATGTACGACAAGAAGCCGGCCCAGTACTACGTCAACTATCCGGATTACATCAAGAACCTGCGCATCGGCACCGGCAGCGCGCCGGGCGTGTTCAACCCGGGCTACTATTTCGCCATCGATCCGGCGACCAAGGCGCGCACGGATGAAGCCGCGCCGGGCTGCAACAACGTGCTCGCGGTGGCGACCGGCACGCGTTGCATCTGGCAGACCTGGTTGAACAACGAAATCGACGGCGGCGCGAAATCGGAGCGCGTAACCGCCTACGTCAACGGCCATTTCCTGATCGGCGAGACCACCGAAGCCTTCGCCGAGGCGACCTACACCGACATCGACCTGACCGCCAACGGCGGTACGCCGCGCGCCTACGGCACCACCACCGGCAATCCGCAGAGCTGGTTCTCGCGCAATACCGGCACCACCGTCAACCAGTTCCTCACCCCCTGGCTCGGTCCGAACAACGAATACAACCACGCCAGCCCGGCGCTTAGGGCGGTAAACGGCGGCGTGGTCGGCCTCAGCTACCTGCTGCAGGACGTGGGCGGCAACCACTTCGGCCAGCGCAACACCGACAAGAGCTATCGGGTGCTGGCGGGACTGAAAGGCAGCATGGGCGAATGGAACTGGGAAACCGCGTTCGCCAGCGCCGGCACGCATTCGGTCACCTACCAGACCGGCAACGTCAACATCGACGGTTTCACCAAGGCGTTCGGCCCGTTCACCATCGATCCGGGGACCGGTCGCGTGATCATCTCCGACCATCCTGCATACAAGTTCGGAGAGATCAGCGAAGCCAACGCGGCGCTGATCCGCGAGGCCTACCCGACCTTCGACATCCAGTCGTGGACGCGCCTGCATACGCTGGACGGCAAGATCGAAGGGCCGTTGTTCGACCTGCCGGCGGGCCAGGTGCGCGCTGCGTTCGGTTTCAACGCGACCCGCGAGACCTTCTACACGCCGGGCAACGAGGATGCGGCCAACGGCAAGATCACCCAGCAAGGCGGTTCGTGGTTCGACGGCAAGCGCAACACTTACGCGTTGTTCGCCGAAGCCGTGGCGCCGATCACCGAGAAGCTGGAACTCGACGCTGCCGTGCGCCTGGACAAGTATCCCAACTTCAGCGCCAACATCGCGCCGAAGATAGGCATCAAGTACCAGGCGTTGCCGCAGCTGCTGCTGCGCGGTACCTATTCGGAAGGCTTCCGTGCCCCCAGCCTGGCCGAATCCGGCACCGGCGGCGTGTATGCGCAGATCGGCGGCTACCGCGACGAGACCCGCTGCGCCGAGACCAACGCGATCGCCACGTTGCTGCGGCAGTCGCAGCGCCAGACCGACGTGGACCTGGGCAATTCGCTGTACAACACCGACTGCAGCCGCAACGTGGCGCGCATGACCCAGCCGAACCCGGACCTGAAGCCGGAGAAGGCCAAGATCTCCACGCTGGGCTTCGTGTGGGAGCCGGCCAAGTGGCTGTCGGTGTCGGCCGACTGGTGGTTCATCTACCGCCGCAACGAAATCGTCGCGCCGGATTACAGCAAGCCCGAAGAAATCATCGCGATGACGCGTTTCCCGATCACCGAAACCGACCAGGCCAACCTGGCCGCGTTGGCGGCGATGTGCGCGGACCCGGCCAGCGGCGTGACCTGTCCGGCGACCTTGCCGACCTACAGCACCGGCAACGTGGCCAGCGTCATCGGCCAGTACAAGAATCGCGGCCGCACCCTGGTCGACGGCTTCGACATCGATGCGCGCAGCCGCTTCTCGCTGGGCGACTACGGCAATCTGAACATCGGTCTGGCCGCGACCATAGCGCGTCGCAACATGTACAACTTCGACGATGGATCCGGGTGGTACTACGGCAACTTCGTTGGCTACTACGGCAATCCGAAAGTGCGCGCCACGTTGAACGCCGACTGGAGCTATGGCGAAGTGACCACCAGCTTCTTCGTCAACTACGTCGGCAAGACCAAGTGGGCCTGGGACAAGTACGACGCGGTCGACAACAACCCTGAAACCTGCACCGCGAGCTACGTGGCGGTGTCGCCAGGCGATTGCGACGGCGTGCCGGCGTGGTGGACGGCCAACCTGGGCCTGAACTGGCAGCCGGACGACCATTGGCATGTGGGCTTCACCCTGAAGAACCTGTTCAACCGCATGCCGTTCTACGACCCGAACGACTGGATGACCTATTCCGGTTACGCCAGCAACCTGGGCCGCAGCTACAGCTTCAGCGTCGGCTACAAGTTCTGAGCCGCGACCGCGCC
>DASRYD010000434.1:0-2138 GCA_035653955.1 Pseudoxanthomonas sp. | reverse complement strand
GCTTCGGTCGCCGGACCCGGCTTGCCGCCAGCCAGTTCGACCACCAGTCGCGTCGCGACCTCGATCGCCTGCCGCGGCAGTTCCGGATCCACGCCGCGTTCGAAACGGTGCGAGGCATCGGTGTGCAGGCCCAGCTTGCGGCCGCGGCCGATGATCGCCGCCGGAGCGAAATGCGCGGCCTCGAGGAACACGTCGTTCGTCGCGTCGGTGACGCGGGTGTCGAAGCCGCCCATCACGCCGGCCAGGGCGACCACGCGGTCGGCATCGGTAATGACCAGGAAGTCGTCGTCCAGCGCGGCCTCGCGTCCGTCCAGCAGCTTGACCTTTTCGCCATCGCGCGACTTGCGCACGCCGACCGGACCTTTCAACGAATCGCGGTCGAATGCGTGCATCGGCTGGCCGAGTTCCAGCATCACGTACTGGGTGATGTCGACCAGCAGCGACACCGGGCGCACGCCGCTGCGGCGCAGGCGTTCGGCCATCCACACCGGCGTCTTCGCCGTCGCATCGACGCCTTCGATCACCCGGCCGCAGTAACGCGGCGCATCGGCGCCGGCGTTCAATTCGATCTTCAGTTCCGAATCGATCGCCTGCGGTACCGGCGTCGCATCGAACGGCACGACTTCGCTGCCGGTCGCGGCGGCCACGTCGTAGGCGATGCCGCGCACGCTGAAGCAGTCGGCGCGGTTCGGGGTCAGCTTGATCTCGATGCTGGCGTCCGGCAGGCCCAGGTATTCGGCGACTGGCGCACCGATGGGCGCGTCGTCGGGCAGCTCCAGCAAGCCCGAAGCATCGGCGTCGATGCCCAGTTCCTTCGCCGAGCACAGCATGCCGTTCGATTCCACGCCGCGCAGCCTGGCCGCCTTGATCTGGAAGTCGCCGAATTTCGCGCCCGCCATCGCCAACGGCGCGACCAGACCGACGCGCGCGTTCGGCGCGCCACAGACGATCTGCAGCACATCCCCATTGCCCGCATCGACCTGGCACACCTGCAGGCGATCGGCTTCCGGGTGCTTTTCCGCGGACACGATCCGCGCGACCACGACCTTGTCCAGCGATTCGCCCAGCGCCGCGACGTCCTCGACCTCCAGGCCGATGGCGGTCAGCGTCGCCGCGAGTTCGTCGCGCGAGGCGGTGGTCGGCACGTGGGCGCGCAGCCAGTTTTCGGAGAATTTCATCGTTGGTGATCCGTGGGGTGGGCTACGGCCCACCGTGGCAATGCATCGGGTTTCCGGAACGGTGGACCAGGGCCCACCTACGCGAACTGCTTCAGGAACCGCACGTCGTTGTCGAAGAACGCGCGCAGGTCGTTGACGCCGTAGCGCAGCATGGCGAAACGCTCCACGCCCATTCCGAAGGCGAAGCCGGTGTAGCGCTCCGGATCGATGCCGCAGGCCTTCAGCACGTTCGGATGGACCATGCCGCAACCCAGCACTTCCAGCCAGCGTTTGCTGCCGTCGGGCTGCTGCCAGGCGATGTCGACTTCCGCGCCGGGCTCGACGAAGGGGAAGTAGCTGGGGCGGAAACGCATCTCGAAGTCGCGCTCGAAGAACGCGCGGACGAATTCGGCCAGCGTGCCCTTGAGGTCGGCGAAGGTCGAACGCTCGTCGACCAGCAGGCCTTCGCACTGGTGGAACATCGGCGAGTGGGTCTGGTCGCTGTCGCTGCGGTAGACCTTGCCCAGCGCGATCATGCGCAACGGCGGCTTGCCGCCCGCCTCGACCAGGTCGGCCATGTAGCGCACCTGCACGCCCGAGGTATGCGTGCGCAGCAGGCGGCCGTCGCCGAAGTAGAAGGTGTCGTGCATCGCCCGCGCCGGATGGTGCGGCGGGAAGTTCAGCGCTTCGAAGTTGTGCCAGTCGTCCTCGATCTCCGGACCATCGGCCAGGTCGTAGCCGAGGCGCCCGAAGATGTCGGCCATGCGCTCCATCGTGCGGCTGATCGGGTGGATGCCTCCGCGCCCTGCGTCGCGGCCCGGCAGGGTCACGTCGATGGTCTCGCCCGCGAGGCGAGCGTCCAGCGCGGCGTCTTCGAGCACGGTCTTGCGCGCCGACAATGCTTCGCCGATGGCGTCGCGGGCCAGCGGTTCATCGGGTGGCGATGCGCTGATGCCCGGCTTTGCCAGCATGATCCAGGGC
>DASRYD010000433.1:0-1954 GCA_035653955.1 Pseudoxanthomonas sp. | reverse complement strand
CCTGCCCGCGACCGCCCGCCACGTCGCCCGTCGCGGGCAGGCCCGCTCTTACAGAACCCGCACGATGCACATATCGCTCGCGCTCCACAGTTGCGAATGCAACCAAATCCGTGCTTGACAAGCGCTTTTTTGCCGTGGTTTCCTAGCGCAATGCTGCAACGCCACACGCCCGCGACGAACACCTCGACCGACCGCCTGCCGGCGTCGCTCCTCGTACTCGTCCTTATTACCTCGCCCACAGGTGCGGGACGGGCCGGCGTGTAAGCAACAGACCACGCCAGATTCGCGAACCCCGCACCGAAAGTGCGGGGTTTTTCGTTTCTGGGCCTTTGTTTTCAAACGAAACCAATCCCAAACCCAACCGGAATCCTCGTCATGACCAGCAACCTTCCCCAGCCCAAGATCGCCGTCGTCGGCTACGGCAGCCAGGGCCGCGCCCATGCCCTGAACCTTCGCGAATCGGGTTTCGACGTCGTCGTCGGTCTGCGCGCCGGCGGTCCCACCGAGGCCAAGGCCAAGGCCGACGGCTTCGTGGTGAAGTCGCCTGCCGATGCGGTGAAGGACGCCGACCTGGTCGCGGTGCTGACCCCCGACATGGTGCAGAAGAAGCTGTACAACGAGGTGCTGGCACCGAACATGAAGCAGGGCGCAGTGCTGCTGTTCGCGCATGGCCTGAACGTGCATTTCGGCATGATCGAGCCGCGCGCCGACCTGGATGTGGTGCTGGTCGCGCCGAAGGGCCCGGGCGCGCTGGTCCGCCGCGAGTACGAAATCGGCCGCGGCGTGCCGTGCATCTACGCGGTGCACCAGGACAAGAGCGGCAAGGCCGAGCAGTACGCGCTCGCCTACGCCGCCGGCCTGGGCGGCGCCCGCGCCAACATCATCAAGACCACGTTCAAGGAAGAGACCGAAACCGACCTGTTCGGCGAGCAGGCCGTGCTGTGCGGCGGCGCCTCGTCGCTGGTGCAGGCCGGCTTCGAAACCCTGGTCGAGGCCGGTTACCAGCCGGAGATCGCCTACTACGAAGTGCTGCACGAGCTGAAGCTGATCGTCGACCTGTTCTACGAAGGCGGCATCACCCGCATGCTCGAATTCATCTCCGAGACCGCGCAGTACGGCGATTTCGTCAGCGGCCCCCGCGTGATCGACGCTTCGGTGAAGGCGCGGATGAAGGACGTGCTGACCGACATCCAGAACGGCACCTTCACCAAGAACTGGGTCGCCGAGTACGAAGCCGGCCTGCCGAACTACAGGAAGTGGCAGCAGGCCGACAAGGACCACCCGATCGAAAAGGTCGGCCAGCAGCTGCGCGCGAAGATGGTCTGGCTGCAGGCCAACGCTTCGCAACCCGATACGGACGAGCAGGCCGCCGCATGAACGCAACCGCCGCCACTGCCCCACGCAATGGCGCCCGCTGGATCGCCCACGCCCTGGAAACCGAGGGCGTGGACACGCTGTTCGGCTATCCCGGCGGCACCATCATGCCGTTCTACGACGCGCTGGTGGATTCGAAACTGAAACATATCCTGGTGCGCCACGAACAAGGCGCGGCGCTGGCGGCCAACGGCTACGCCCGCGCTTCCGGCAAGGTCGGCGTGTGCGTCGCCACCTCCGGCCCGGGCGCGTCGAACCTGATCACCGGCATCGCCGACGCGATGCTCGACTCGGTGCCGATGGTCTGCCTGACCGGGCAGGTGCCGACCGCGCTGATGGGCACCGATGCGTTCCAGGAACTGGACGTGTTCGGCCTGACCCTGCCCATCGTCAAGCACAGCTTCCTCGTGCGGAAGGTCGACGACCTGCCGCGGGTGATGCGCGAAGCCTTCCGCATCGCCCGCGAAGGCCGCCCCGGCCCGGTGCTGGTCGACCTGCCGAAGGACGTGCAGATCGCCGACGCTTCGCACCTGCCCGACCACGAACCGGCCGAAGTCGACCCGGTACCCGCGCCCGACGC
>DASRYD010000432.1:0-2781 GCA_035653955.1 Pseudoxanthomonas sp. | reverse complement strand
GCGCGAAATCAACGAAGTACAGGTGGAGGCGGGCGCCACGCTGGCGGGCGCCTTCCTCGCGGCGGGCCTGGTCGACGAGTTGTTGTTGTACGTCGCGCCGACGCTGCTGGGCGACGGCGCGCTTCCGCTGTTTTCCGGCCTGGGCATCGGGGCGATGGCGCAGCGCGCGCAGTTGCATGTCGTCGAATCGCGCAGCGTCGGCGAAGACCAGCGCCTGTTGCTGCGCCCCATTGCCGGGTGACGGCATGGCGAACTTCAAGGACCATTTTTCGCAAGTCGCCGGCGCCTACGCGCAATGGCGCCCGACCTATCCGGACGCATTGTTCGACGCATTGGCCGCGGTGGTGCCGGCGAATGCCCCGGTATGGGAACCCGGTTGCGGCAGCGGGCAGGCGACGCGCGGACTCGCCTCGCGGTTCGCGACGGTTTATGCCACCGACCCCAGCGCCGCGCAGTTCGAACAGCACTGGGCTACGAAAACACAGGCGAGCAATGTGCGCGTTGCCGTGGAAGCGGGTGAAGCGACCGCATTGCCCGATGCCAGCGTCGACCTGGTCGCCGTCGCGCAGGCACTGCACTGGTTCGATCGCACGCGCTTTTTCGCCGAATGCGCACGCGTGCTGCGCCCCGGCGGCGTGCTGGCCGCATGGACCTATCTCGACGTGGAGTTCCCCGCGCCGGTCGCGCAGGCCGGCGTCGCGTTCTGGAGCGACATCCGTCCGTACTGGCCGTCGGAGCGCGGCGACGTGATGCAGGGTTATGCCGATTACGAATGGCCGTTTCCCGTCTTGCCTGCGCCCGAACTGTGGCTGACCGCCGAATGGACCTTGCCGCAGCTGCTGGGCTATCTGGGCAGCTTGTCCGCCGTCGCGCGCTATCGCAACGCCACCGGCCACGACCCGGTCGCCATGCATGCGGGGGCGTTCGCCACCGATTGGGGCGACCCCGCGCTGGCCCGCGGCCTGCGCTGGCCGCTGGTTCTGCACCTGCGGCGGAAGTCGTAGGTTTTGTGGGAGCGGCTTCAGCCGCGAATGCTTCTGGCGAATCGCAAAAAAAGCATTCGCGACCAAGGTCGCTCCCACGAACGCCGCCATCTCCGGCGGATGCTAGAATTCCGCTGCCGGTTCGCCGGCGAACCACCACAGCAACGTCTTCAGGGCGGGGTGCGATTCCTCACCGGCGGTAGGCTCTTCGGAGCGAGCCCGCGAGCGCTCCCGAACGCATCGATGCGTCGGGAGGCCAGCAGATCCGGTCGGATGCCGGAGCCGACGGTCATAGTCCGGATGAAAGAAGACAGCCTCGCGCGACCACCGGCCGTGCGCGTGCTTCCGTCCTGTCCGTTGCGCAAGTCATGACGTACACGCGAAGGGACAGGATCATGTTCACCGGAATCATCGAGGGCGTCGGCACGCTGGCCGCGCGAGAAGACCGTGGCGGCGATGCGCGCTTCACGTTCGAGGTCGGCGGCCTGCCGTTCGACGACGTCCGGCTCGGCGAAAGCATCGCGGTCAATGGCGTGTGCCTGACCGTGGTCGAATTCGATGCCCGCAGCTTCCAGGCCGACGCATCGAACGAAACACTGGCGCTGACCACGCTGGGTACGCTTCCGGCCGGTGCCGCACTGAACCTGGAACGGGCAATGCGGCCGAGCGACCGCCTTGGCGGCCATCTGGTCAGCGGCCACGTCGATGGCGTTGGCCGCGTGCTTTCCATCCACGACGATGCGCGCGCGCAGCGCTGGCGTTTCGCCGCACCGGCCGCGTTGCTGAAGTACATCGCGAAGAAGGGCTCGGTCTGCGTCGACGGCGTCAGCCTGACCGTCAACGAAGTCGACGGCGAAGGCTTCGAAGTTGCGCTGATCCCGCACACGGTGGCGCATACGCGTTTCGCCGAAACCGGCGTCGGCGATGCGGTGAACCTCGAGATCGACCTGGTCGCGCGCTATGTCGAGCGATTGCTGGGCCGCGAGGACGATATGGAGGGTGGCGCATGAGCTTCGCCACCATCCCCGAACTGCTGGAAGAAATCCGCCACGGCCGCATGGTCGTGGTGGTCGACGACGAGGATCGCGAGAACGAGGGCGACCTGATCATGGCCGCCGAGCTGGTCAAGCCGTCGGACATCAATTTCATGGTCACCCATGCGCGCGGGCTGGTGTGCCTGGCGATCAACCGCGAGCGCGCCGGCCAGCTCGGACTGTCGCCGATGGTGCGCAACAACACCGCGCAGTTCCAGACCAATTTCACCGTCAGCATCGAAGCGGCCGAAGGCGTCACTACCGGCATTTCCGCCTACGACCGTGCGCATACCATCCGCACCGCGGTGAAGCCGGACGCGAAACCGTCCGACCTGTCGCAGCCGGGCCACATCTTCCCGCTGATCGCCCAGCCCGGCGGCGTGCTGACCCGCGCCGGCCATACCGAAGCCGCGGCCGACCTTGCGATGCTCGCCGGCTTCGAACCGGCCGGCGTGCTGGTCGAAGTGCTGAACGCCGACGGCAGCATGGCGCGGCGGCCGCAACTGGAAGTGTTCGCGCGCGAGCACGGCTTGAAGATGGGTTCCATCGCCGACCTGATCGCCCACCGGCTGGCCACCGAACACACCATCGAGCGCATCGACGAGCGCGCCATCGACACCGAGTTCGGTCCGTTCCAACTGGTCACCTACCGCGACCGCATCGCCCACGATCTGCACTTCGCCCTGGTCCGCGGCACGCCGGCGGCGACCGCGCCGACGCTGGTGCGCGTACAGGTCGAGAATCCGCTGGCCGACCTGCTGCAT
>DASRYD010000431.1:0-2915 GCA_035653955.1 Pseudoxanthomonas sp. | reverse complement strand
CCGATGCCCGCCAGCCGTTGCGGCGGCAACGCGCCCAGCGCCAGTACCACGCGATCGCTGGCGAAGTACCGGCCATCGTCCAGATGCACGCGGAAACCGTCGCCGACGGCGTTGATCGCCACCACTTCCTGCTCCACCAGCGTCAGGTTCGTCGCACGCCGCCGCGCCGCGCGCAGCCGCTCGGCCAGGTATTCGCCATACGCAGCCCGCGGCAGGAACCCATCGCGTTCCCGCTGCTCCAGCTTCAACCAGTCGGCAAAGCCTCCCGGATCATCCGGATCGGCGCCGAGCTGCCCCGCACGCACGTTGAGCAGATGCTCCGGGCGCGCTTCTCCGTAAGCCACGCCGCGTGCGAACGTGTCCGCGATCCCGGCGAGGCAGACCTGCGGCGCATCGTCCTGCGACGATGCCAGAAAGGTGGCGAGCGTGCTGCCGCTGAATCCCGCTCCCACGATCGTTACGCGCATGACGGCTCCCTCGCTGGCTGGAATTTCGCGGTGTTCTAGCAGCAGCGCGCACGCGTCGTGTAAGGAAAGGGTTAGTGCCGGCAACGCGTGGGCAGGCGACGACGGCGCGAACGCCGCAAACGCGCCGCATATCGGCGTTTTCGCCTCGCCGTTCCACGGTCATTGCTTTGCGGCATGAGTTCATCACCTGCCGCCATCACCCAGGGCGACGCGCCGATGCGACCGGCACCGCGACATGGCGCCAGGCATGAACGGCTGACCCGGAAACAGGCGCTTCTACCGGCCGTGACGGCGCGGAAGTCAGTGGCGATGCAGCCGCTTCCAATTCCACGCATGCGCGCTCGCCAGCATCAGACTGCCGGCCACGGTGAAGGGCGTTTCCCACGACTCGCCGGGCCATCCCAGCGCACCCGCCAGCAATCCCAGCAATCCCGCTGCGGCCAATGCGCGAAGCGCCACCGGCAGGCGCCGCTGCCGATGCGCGCGCCATAGCGCAAGTCCGGCCAACGGCAGAGCGATGGCGACCAGGACGACATGTACCCACTCTTCTTCCGCCCACACGCCGAACAGCGGTAGCGCCGTCGCCAACAACGGCAACGCCAGGCAGTGGATCAGGCACAGCGTGGACAAGACGATTGCGGAAGCGTCGAAAAGGGCGCTGGTGGGGCGTGACATGGCGATCTCCGTGAAGGGGTCGGTTGGTCGCCTTTCGGCGGACTCGGGAATGCGCGTGTGCGTCGAATTCGTCCCCGCTCGCTGGAGGCAGTCGATCGCACGTCGGCGATGCGATTCCCCATCGACACCCATTGCCGAGTGCGGCGGTCGCCGGCATGTCGAACGCGGCAATGCGCTGGCGGAGGTAGGCGAGATCAGGTGCAATTCGCCAAGCGCCATAGTTGTCGGGAACGACGCTGTCTTCATGGCGCCTACATCATATTGTTATAATATAACAATATACTCCAGCGCCTCAAGATGAGCCAGCCCGCCTGCTCGCGGAGTCCGCACCCGGCACAAGGCCGCTTAGCCGTTCGCCGGACAGGCCGTCACGGGTGCCGAGGCATGGAATTCGACCAGCAAGCCGAGATCGGCCTGCGTCGGCGCGAGGAAGGCGTCGCCCTGTGCGCCGTGGTAGCGCGACATCGCGGCGTCGTAACCACGCTCGACGCGCCGTTGCGCGCGGTCGATATCCCGCACTTCGATGCTGACGCCCAGCAATTGCGGACCGCCGTTGCGCAAGGCTTCCGCCGCGATGCCGGAACCGTCCGGCTGCAGGGCGAGCAGCCGTTTGTCGCCCACCGGTATGCAGTAGCCTTGCGCGGCGATTCGCGCAAGCCGGATCGGCGTGGCGCCGCCGAAACCCATGCGTTCGAACTGCCGGCGGTCGGCGTCGGCGTCCGCCGACAACAACCAGATGCCGCTCAATGCGCGTGCGCCGTTGGGGTGTTCATGGGCGACGCGCGTGTCGACGACGCGCGCAGGCGTCGCTTCGAGCGTGGAATAGTCGATGTAGAAAAGATGGCTGGACAAGACCGGCCGTTCGAAAGCGAACAGGCGCCAACGCGGCGGCTTCGACGGCCCGTCGCCGTCGGGATCGTCCGGCGATGCGCTGAAGATCGGCGTCGGCGCGAATCCCCACGCCTGCAGCCATGCCCGCGCCTGTTCGAGGATCGACGAGCGCAGGCCGAAAGTGCGCGCACCGGGACCGCCATGCAGCGAAGCCTGGTCGGCTTGCATGCCCGGATCCATCTTCGCGTCGGCCCGTTCGATGCCGAACAGTTCCAGATAGCTGCGATCCTCGAAACGCACGTAGCGGTTGGCCACGCCATCCGGATTGCGCCCGGGCCTGACCTGGAAACCGAGCTTCATCGCCATCGTCGAACTGACCTGGTCGATGCTGCGGCCCCACAGCAAGGCGTGGTCGATCTCGCTGGTCCGTCCGAGCTCGGCAGCGGCTTGCGTCGTGTCGGCGGCGTTCGCGGCCGCTGCGGTGGCGCACACGATCAAGGCGCAGCACAGGGCCCGCAGGCGCGAGCGAGGCTGGCTTCGTTGCGGCTTCATTGCAATTCTCCATGGCGGATGTGACGGGAACCCATCCTCCCCGACGGTACCGACGCCCGCGCGCACAAAAGGCCGATGCCGAGCCCGAAGGGATGATTTCCGGCACATGCCGCCGGCGGGATCGCCGGAAAACAATCCCCGCATGCCCCAGCGACCGGCCTGCTATCCGGAGCCCTCCCACGCAGCCGTGGCGGGCGATGCGCACCATCGCCTGCCGTCGTTGGATGCGCTGGTTTCGCCGGTGCCGGAGGGCGTGTTCCCTTCGCCGGTCGACGACCGGCACGTGCTGTGCCTGCATCTGGGCGGGCCGGTGCCGGTGTCGTACCGCTGGGACAACCACGAACGCCACGGCGTGCGCCTGCACGGCCAGTTCTGCGTGGTGCCGGCGGG
>DASRYD010000430.1:0-10161 GCA_035653955.1 Pseudoxanthomonas sp. | reverse complement strand
CCTCGCGCTCCAACGCGGCCAGTGTGGTCGACGTGTGGCTGGCCGATGCGCGCGTGCGCAAGCTGACCTTCACCGGCTCCACACCGGTCGGCCGCCACCTGGCGCGCGGCTGCGCCGACACGTTGAAGAAACTGTCGCTGGAACTGGGCGGCAATGCGCCCTTCATCGTGTTCGAGGACGCCGACCTGGATGCGGCGGTGGACGGGCTGATGGCGGCGAAGTTCCGCAACGCCGGCCAGACCTGCGTATGCCCGAACCGCGTCTACGTGCACGACGCGGTACACGAGGCGTTCGTCGGCAAGCTGGCCGCGCGCGTCGGTGCGCTGCGGGTGGCGCCGGCCACCGATCCGCAGGCGCAGATCGGCCCATTGATCAACGCCAAGGCGGTGGAGAAGGTCGACAGGCACGTGCAGGACGCGCTGTCGAAGGGCGCGGGCCTCGTCGTCGGCGGCAAGCGCCTGCCCGAACTGGGGCCGAACTTCTACCAGCCGACCGTGCTGACCGGCGTCTCCAACGACATGGACTTCGCCTGCGAGGAAACCTTCGGCCCGATGGTGCCGGTGTTCCGCTTCAGCGACGAGCATGCCGTGGTCGCCGAAGCCAACGGCACGCCGTACGGGTTGGCCGCGTATTTCTATACCCGCGACATGCGCCGCATCGCGCGCCTGGCATCGGCACTGGAAGCCGGATTGGTCGGCATCAACGAAGGCGCGGTCGCGTCCGAGGCGGCGCCGTTCGGCGGCATCAAGGCTTCCGGCTATGGGCGCGAAGGCTCGCGCCACGGCCTTGACGAATACATGCACATCAAATACCTGTGCCAGGGCGGCCTGGGCTGAACGACGCGCGCAGGAGCGCCCTTCAGGGCGCGACAAGCGCATACGGCCGCGCCCTGAAGGGCGCTCCTACAGACTGGGGACACACGATGGCGACGCGAATCGAACACGACCTGCTGGGCGACCGCGAGGTTCCGGCGGATGCCTACTGGGGCGTGCATACGCTGCGCGCGGTGGAGAATTTCCCGATCAGCGGCGTGAGCATCGGCCAGTACGCATCGCTGATCGAGGCTCTGGCCGCGATCAAGCAGGCGGCCGCGCTGGCCAACGGCGAACTCGGCCTGCTCGACGCGGCGCGTGTCGATGCGATCGCGCGAGCCTGCCGGGAAGTCCGTACCGGCGCGCTGCACGACCAGTTCGTCGTCGACGTGATCCAAGGCGGCGCCGGCACCTCGACCAACATGAACGCCAACGAGGTGATCGCGAATCGCGCCCTCGAACTGATGGGACGCGCCAAGGGCGAGTACCGCCATCTGCATCCCAACGAGCACGTCAACCTCGGGCAGAGCACCAACGACGTCTATCCGACGGCGCTGAAGCTGGCCGCATGGTCCGATGCGCATGCGCTGCTGGTCGCGATGGCCGAACTGCGCGATGCGTTCGCCGC
Source organism: Pseudoxanthomonas sp. (assembly GCA_035653955.1). Classification (GTDB taxonomy): domain Bacteria; phylum Pseudomonadota; class Gammaproteobacteria; order Xanthomonadales; family Xanthomonadaceae; genus Pseudoxanthomonas_A. The sequence continues at coordinate 8,721 of DASRYD010000430.1, read as the reverse complement.
CAAGCGCGACGAGTTCGCCGACATCCTGAAAGTGGGGCGCACGCAGTTGCAGGACGCGGTGCCGATGACCCTTGGCCAGGAGTTCGGCACCTACGCGGTGATGATGGACGAGGACATGCTGCGCCTGCGCGAGGCGATGGCGTTCCTGCGCGAAATCAACCTCGGCGCGACCGCCATCGGCACCGGCATCAACTCGCATCCGCAGTATGCGGCGCTGGTTTGCCGCAAGTTGTCGGAATTGACCGGCGTGGACCTGCTGACTGCACCGGACCTGATCGAATCGACCCAGGACTGCGGCGTGTTCGTGCACCTGTCCGGCGCGCTGAAGCGCATCGCGGTGAAGCTGGGCAAGACCTGCAACGACCTGCGCCTGTTGTCGTCCGGCCCGCGCGCCGGCTTGGGCGAAATCAACCTGCCGTCGATGCAGGCCGGTTCGAGCATCATGCCGGGCAAGGTCAATCCGGTGATCCCGGAAGTGGTCAACCAGATCGCCTTCGAAGTGATCGGCAACGACCTGACCGTGACCCTGGCCGCGCAGGCGGGGCAACTGCAGTTGAACGCCTTCGAACCGATCCTGGCGCTGAGCCTGTTCCGCAGCCTGTCGCACCTGCGCCGCGGCTGCGAAACGCTCGCCAGGAACTGCGTGGTCGGCATCAGCGCCAATACCGAGCGGCTGCGCCAGCAGGTCGAACGCTCCATCGGCATCGCCACCGCGCTGAACCCGTACATCGGCTACATCGCCGCGACCGAAGTGGCCGTCGAAGCACAATCCACCGGCGGCAGCGTCAGCGAGATCGTGCTGCGCCGGGGCTTGCTGTCGCAGCAGGCGCTGGACGACATCCTGCGCCCCGAAAAGCTGGCACGGCCCCACAGCGGATGAGGCCCAGGGTCCTGGCGGGAAGAACCGGGGCCACCAAGTATGTGGGAGCGACTTGGTCGCGAATGCTTTTCTCTTCCTGGTGGCTTCAAGACAAGCATTCGCGACCTAGTTCGCTCCCACAAGAGTCGCGTAACGGTCCGCCGATCTGGGCTCAGTCGCCGAAATCCCGGTGGCAGGCCTTGCACGACTCCACCGCCTTGGCGCGCGCGGCGCGCGCGGCGCCGCAGTCGGCGGGAGCTGCGGCGATGGCCGCGTCCAGATTGGCGAGCAACTGGCGGGCATGACCTGCGAACCTGGCATCTTCGGCCAGGTCGGGATAGGCGGTTTCGATGTCGTTGCCGACCAGGCGCAGCGTCTGCAATCGCGGCAAGGTGTCCGTGGCCATGCAGCGATTCGCCCCGATGCCGGCGTCGAGCAGGGCGAACTGCTTTTCCATGACCTGCATGACGCTGTCGGGGAACGGATCCTGGCGCGCCTTGATCGCGCGCAGCGCGAATACGGCGATCATCGCGCCGACCACCAGGCCGAACAGGAACAGGAACAGATAACGGGAGGCGTTCGACGCTCTGGCGGGCGCTTCGCGGGTCATGGCTGGCTTCGCGTGCTGGACGATCGCATGGTACGGCGCCGGTCTCGGCATTTTTGGCGGATAAGTCGCGCGAATGGAGGAGGAACTGTGCATATCCCCCTCATCGCGTCATTTCTCATCCGGCCGAGGTCGGTCTGGCCTCGATGGTCACGTGCACGATTTCTTCGTGGATCGACAATGCGCGCCTGAAATGGTCAGCATCGGCGCCGTCCCGGGTGACGACCTCGGCGATGCAGGCGAACTTGCCGCGCGCGACTTGCCACACATGCAGGTCGCTGATGCGGGCGGGCACGTCGCCTTCCTCGATGGCTTCGCGGATTTCCTCCACCACGGGCGCATCCATCTGCGCATCCAGCAGGACGCGGCCCGTTTCCCGGATCAACCCGACCGCCCAGATCGAAACCAGTGCCGCGCCGACCAGGCCCATCGCCGGATCCAGCCATGCCGCCCCGAAATACATGCCGCCCAGCAGCGCGACGATCGCCAGCACGGAGGTGGCGGCGTCGGCCACGACGTGCAGATAGGCGGACCGCTGGTTCAGGTCGTGGTGGTGCGCGTGGCCATGGTCGTGGGCGTGATCGTGTCCGTGGTGATGATGGTCGCGCAGCCACCAGGCGCAGACCAGGTTCACCGCCAGTCCGACCACGGCGATGGCGATGGCCTGTTGGTAATGGATGGCGCTGGGGCGGAACAGGCGCTCGACCGACTGCCAGGCCATCAGCGCGGCCACGCCCAGCAGGAGAATGGCGCTGGTATAGCCGCCGAGGATCTCGATCTTCCAGGTGCCGAAGGCGAAGCGGCGGTCGTCGGCATAGCGGCGCGCACAGGCATAGGCGAACACCGACAGGCCAAGAGCCAAGGCGTGCGAACTCATGTGCCAACCGTCGGCCAGGACGGCCATGGAGTTGAACCACCAGCCACCGGCGATTTCGACCACCATCATGGCCAGTGTCAGGATCGTCGCCCGCCGCGTGTTGCGTTCGGCCAGCGGGTTGCCCGGATCGAAGGCATGGGAGTGGCGGCGGGCGGCAGCGAGGGCATCGAGGTTCATGGCGGCAGGCTGGTGATATACCCCCATAGGGTATATGATCCCCGGCCATGGCGCACGTTCGACGGGACAAGAAGAAGCTGCTCACGCGCATCCGGCGGATCGCGGGCCAGGTGGCCGCGCTGGAGCGTGCGATGGAGGCGGAAGCCGACTGTTCGGACGTCCTGATCCAGATCGCCGCCACCAAGGGCGCCATGCACGCCCTGATGATGGAGGTGCTGGCCGGACACCTTAGCGAGCATGTGGTGGCGGGTAAGACGGAGCGCGAGCGCGCCGAAGAGGCGCGGACCATCATGGAATTGCTGGCCAGATACGCGCGGTGAACGGGCTGCCAGGCAGGTTCATGGCCCGACAAAAGGTCTGGGAGTCGGATGTGATCGAACTCCTGAACGGTGCCGTTGTTTCCGGTCAATCCGGACGCAAGCTGTTCAAGACAATGGAAGCAATTCAAGCCGGCGGCATGGTCAAAATGACGGTGTTACGCTCTGGCAAGAAAGTTTCCATCAGCATGATCGCCGAGGAGACCTGACAGTTTCATTCAAGCCGGTCCCGCTTCGCCGGCCGGGCCTATCTGGGCGTTATGCCGCAGCGCGACCTTCATGACACGCAAAGTGCTTTTCATCTGCAGCCAGAATCGGCTTCGCAGTCCCACTGCAGAGCAAGTGTTTGCCGATTGGCCCGGCATCGAGACTTCCTCGGCCGGCCTCAACCATGACGCCGACAATCCGGTGACGCCCGAGTTGCTTCAGTGGGCCGACATCATTTTTGTCATGGAGCGCGCCCACCGCTCCAAGCTCTCGGCCAAGTTCAAGCCTCACCTGGGCAATGCCCGGGTGGTCTGCCTGGAGATTCCCGATGAGTACGAGTTCATGGACCCGCACCTCATCCGTCTTCTCAAGGCCAAGGTCCCGCGTCACTTGCCTTCGGTCTGAAACCTCCTCGGAGCCGACGCCGCTTCGTGGATCGGCTTGATTCGGGCGTAGCCCATGCGCTTCTGGCCGGAAGGCATCATTCCGGTGCGGATGCCCACAAGAATCCGGTCGGCTAGCGGGCCCGTTGGCGTTTGCGCTCAGACGCCGCCGATGCAGGCGTACTTGAGCTCGGTGTAGTCGAGCAGGCCGTACTTCGAGCCCTCGCGGCCGCTGCCGGATTGCTTGATGCCGCCGAACGGCGCTACCTCGGTCGAGATCAGGCCGGTGTTGATGCCGACGATGCCGCATTCCAGCGCCTCCAGCACGCGCCAGCTGCGCGCGAGGTCGCGGGTGTAGAAATAGCCGGCCAGGCCGAATTCGGTGTCGTTGGCCATCGCGATGGCTTCGTCTTCCGTCCTGAAACGGAACAGCGGCGCGACCGGGCCGAAGGTTTCCTCCTGCGCGAGGCGCATGCCGGAATCGACGTCGAGCAGCACGGTCGGTTCGTAGAACGTGCCGCCCAGCGCATGGCGATGGCCGCCGAGAGCGATGCGCGCGCCTTTCGCCTGCGCGTCGGCCACGTGCTCTTCCACCTTGGCCAATGCCTTCGCGTCGATCAGCGGGCCCTGGTCGGTGGCGCCCCGCAGGCCGTCGCCGACGACCAGCGCCTTCACCGCTTCGACCAGTTTCGCCGCGAACGCGTCGTAGATGCCGTCCTGCACGAACAAGCGGTTCGCGCACACGCAAGTCTGGCCGGTGTTGCGGTACTTGCTGGCGATCGCGCCGGCGACCGCGGCGTCGAGATCGGCATCGTCGAACACGATGAACGGCGCGTTGCCGCCCAGTTCCAGCGACACGCGCTTCATGCCTTGCGCGCATTGCGCCATCAACTGCTTGCCGACCGCGGTCGAACCGGTGAAGCTGAGCTTGCGCACCTGCGGATTCGAGGTCATTTCCGCGCCGATGGCGGGTGCGTCTTGGCCGGTGACGATGTTGAGCACGCCCGGCGGCAGTCCGGCGCGTTCGGCGATCACGCCCATCGCCAGTGCCGAGTAGGGCGTCTGGATCGCTGGCTTGCAGACTACGGTGCAGCCGGCCGCCAGCGCCGGCCCGAGCTTGCGGCCGAGCATCGCCGACGGGAAGTTCCATGGCGTGATCGCCGCGACCACGCCGACCGGCTGGCGCAACGTGACGATGCGCTTGTCCGCCGCATGGCCGGGGATGGTGTCGCCGTACATGCGCTTGGCTTCCTCGCCGAACCATTCGAGGAAACCGGCGGAGTAGGCGACCTCGCCCTTCGACTCGGCCAGCGGCTTGCCCTGCTCGGCGGTCATCAGCATGGCGAGGTCGTCCTGGTGCAGCATCATCAGGTCGTACATGCGGCGCAATACCTGCGCGCGTTCCCTCGCGGTCTTCTTCGCCCAGGCGGGGAAAGCGCCATGCGCAGCATCGATGGCGCGGCGGGTCTCGGCCGCGCCCATGTCGGGCACCGTGCCGAGCGGTTCGCCGTTGGCCGGATTGCGCACTTCGCAGCTGGCGCCGGAATCGGCATCGCGCCACTCGCCGCCGATCAGGCAGCGCTGGCGCAACAGGTCGGGATCTGAAAGCGAAAGTTTCATGGGGATATTCCTGGCGATCTGGGTGTTGCGCCGGCCAGCGCGGCACGTGGATGGGAAGAGGATAGGCGAGGGACGGCGGCGGGTGCGTGATCGCGCGGCAGACGCCGGTCTTCATGCTTTCATGGCATAAGCGTTATGGTTTTCGTCATTTCCCGCCATCGTTGTGCGCTTGCAGCATGCGGGTTCCGCCCTGACCAGGCCTTCACGACGGAGAAATGCGCGATGCGGACACCATGGACCAACGGCCGGGCGGATTCGAGGGCGGGCGCCTGGCTTGCTGGCGCGCTGGCCTGGGCGCTGGCCGTGCCGGTGTTCGCACAGCAGGGGCAACCGACGGTGGAGCAATTGCAGAAACGGCTGGAATCGTTGGAACGCCGCCTCGGCCTGGCCGCGGGCGACGGATCCGCGGGCAAAAGCGACGGCCTGGCCGAGTTGGACCAGCGCCTGCGCATCATCGAGCGCAAGCTGGAGTTGCAGGAGGAAGACCGCGTCGCCAAGGCCAAGGAAGCGCCGGTGGTGACGGTCAACGACAAGGGCGCGTCGCTGAAATCCGCCGACAGCGCCTACGAAGTGAAGATCCGCGGCCTGTTGCAGGGCGACGGGCGCTTCTTCAGCTCCGGCGAAGCCAGCGGCACCAACGACACCTTCCTGTTGCGTACCGCGCGCCCGACCATCGAAGGCACGCTGGGCGGCTGGGTCGGCTTCCGCTTCACCCCGGAGTTCGCCGGCGACAGCGCCAGCATCGTCGATGCCTACGCCGACCTGAAGTTCAGTCCGGCGGCGACCGTGCGGCTGGGCAAGTTCACTTCGCCGGTCGGGCTGGAACGCCTGCAGTCGTCGTCGGCGCTGTCCGAGGTCGAGCGCGCGCTGCCCAGCGAGATCGCGCCGAACCGCGACATCGGCGTGCAGTTGCAGGGCGACCTGACGCAAGGCCGCGTCGGTTATGCGATCGGCGTGTTCAACGGCACCGCGGACGGGCGCGATGCGGTCACCAGCAACCCGGACAACGAATTCGAATACGCCGGCCGCGTGTTCTTCGAGCCGTTCAAGAACGACGCGGGCTTCTGGTCGGGATTGGGCTTCGGCCTCGGCGCCAGCGTCGGCGACGTGCGCGGCGCCGGCAACAATTTCCTGCCGCGCTACCGCACGCCGGGGCAGCAGCAGTTCTTCGCTTATCGCAACGCGGTGGCCGCCGACGGTCGCCGCGTGCGCTGGTCGCCGCAGGGCTACTTCTACCGCAATGGTTTCGGCCTGTTGGCCGAGTACATCGTGGCGAGGCAGGAATTGCAGGTCGGCGCCACGCGCGCGGAACTGGAAAACAAGTCGTGGCAGGCCACCGCCAGCTACGTGCTGACCGGAGAGGACGCGAGTTACCGCGGCGTCGTCAGGCCTTCGCACCCGTTCGCGCCCGGCAAGGGAGGGTGGGGTGCGTGGGAGTTGGTTGGCCGGTATGGTGTGCTGCAAGCCGACAAGGACGGCTTCCCGTTGTTCGCCGACCCGACGGTGTCGGCGCGCGAAGCCAAGGCCTGGGTGCTGGGCGTCAACTGGTACCTGACCAGCAACCTGAAACTGGTCGCCAACTACCTGGACACCGCATTCGAAGGCGGCGCGCCGGCGGGCGCGGATCGCGAAGACGAGAAAGCCGTGTTCACCCGCCTGCAGGTCGCGTTCTGACTTTCCGAGGAACCCTCACGATGAAGACCCCACGCTCCATCCGCGTTCTGCTGCTGACGTTCGGCCTGACCCTGGCCGCGGCCGCCGCGGCGAAAGACGTCGAACTGCTCAACGTCTCCTACGACCCGACGCGCGAGTTCTACAAGGATCTCAACGCCGCCTTCGCCGCCGACTGGAAGGCGAAGAAGGGCGACAACGTCCGCGTGGAGACCTCGCATGGCGGTTCCGGCAAGCAGGCGCGCGCGGTGATCGACGGGCTGGAAGCCGACGTGGTCACGCTGGCGCTGGCCTACGACATCGATTCGATCGCGCAGAAGGCGAAACTTTTCCCGGCCGACTGGCAGAAGCGCCTGCCCGACAACAGCGCGCCGTACACCTCGACGATCGTGTTCCTGGTGCGCAAGGGCAATCCGAAGCAGATCAAGGACTGGCCCGACCTGTTGCGCCCCGGCGTGGCGGTGATCACGCCGAATCCGAAGACCTCCGGCGGCGCGCGCTGGAATTACCTGGCCGCGTGGGCCTACTTCGACTACATCTTCAAGGGCGACGTGGAGAAGGTGCGGCGCAGCATGGTCGCGCTGTTCAAGAACGTGCCGGTGCTGGATACCGGCGCGCGCGGCGCCACCACCACCTTCGTCCAGCGCGGCATCGGCGACGTGCTGCTGGCGTGGGAGAACGAGGCCTTCCTGTCGGTCGAGGAACTCGGCCCGGACAAGTTCGACATCGTGGTGCCGCGCAAGTCTATCCTGGCCGAGCCGCCGGTGGCGCTGGTCGACAGGAACGTCGACAAGCACGGCACCCGCGAAGTCGCCCAGGCCTACCTGCAGTTCCTGTATTCGCCTACCGGGCAGAAGCTGGCGGCGAAGCACTACTATCGTCCGCGCCATCCCGAATACGCCGACCCGGCCGATGTCGCCCGCTTCCCGAAGGTGGAGCTGGTGACCCTCGACAAGGCGTTCGGTTCGTGGGCGAAGGCCCAGGCCACGCATTTCGCCGATGGCGGCGAATTCGACCGGATCCAGGCGGCGAAGTAGGCCGAATGCTGCGATGAGCGCTTCCGTTCTCCCGCGCGTCCTCAAGCCCTTGCGATCGCGGCGGGTCATGCCGGGGTTCGGCCTGAGCCTGGGCTACACGCTGTTCTGGCTCGGATTGATCGTGCTGGTGCCGCTGACCGGTTTGTTCGTCAAGGCAAGCGGCCTGGGCCTGTCGGGCCTGTGGCAGGTCTGGACCGAGCCGCGCGTGCTGCACGCGCTGGGCCTGAGTTTCGGCACCGCGCTGGCGGCGGCGGCGTTCAACGCGGTGGCGGGCACGCTGGTGGCATGGGTGTTCGTGCGCTATTCGTTCCCCGGCAGGCGTTTCTTCGACGCGCTGATCGATTTGCCGTTCGCGCTGCCGACCGCGGTCGCGGGCATCGCGTTGACCGCGCTGTACGGACCGAACGGCTGGATCGGCGGCTGGCTGGAAGCGGCCGGGATCAAGGTGGCGTACACGCCGCTGGGCATCGTGGTCGCGCTGGTGTTCATCGGCCTGCCGTTCGTGGTCCGCGTGGTGCAGCCGGTACTGGCCGAAACCGAACGCGAGCTGGAGGAAGCCGCCGCCACGCTGGGCGCGAATCGCTGGCAAACCGTATGGAAAGTGGTGCTGCCGGCGCTGTGGCCGGCGGTTCTGGCCGGCTTCGCATTGGCTTTCGCGCGCGGCGTCGGCGAATACGGTTCGGTGATCTTCATCGCCGGCAACCTGCCCAAGGCCACCGAGATCGCGCCGTTGCTGATCACCATCAAGCTGGAGGAATTCGACTACGCCGGCGCCACCGCGATCGCCGCCGCCATGCTGTTGCTGTCGTTCGCGTTGCTGCTGGCGGTGAACACGTTGCAAGCGAAACTTGCACGCGCGGAAAAGCGGGCGGGGGGCTAGGATGTCCGAGTCCGCCGCCGCAGCGATTGCCGTGCCGTCCGAGTTGTTCCGCGACCCCGCCGAAGGAAAACCCGCCGCCGGGCACG
>DASRYD010000429.1:0-2410 GCA_035653955.1 Pseudoxanthomonas sp. | reverse complement strand
GATGGCGAAGCCGAGGTCGCGCTGCGGACGCGCCGGCCCGCATTGTCGCCCCTGCGCGTGGCCGCCAGTCGTTCGCATCGCGACGCGCGTACCGAAAGCGTGCTGGCGCGGATGGGCGACACCGAGATCGTGGGCCTGGGATCGTCGCTGAAGTTCTGCCGCATCGCCGAGGGTGGGCTGGATGTGTATCCGCGCTTCGGGCCGACTTCGGAATGGGATACGGCGGCGGCGCAGTGCGTGCTGGAAGCGGCGGGCGGGGCGTTGCTGGCGCCCGACGGACGTGCGTTCGAGTACAACCGGCGCGAGACGCTGCTGAATGGCGATTTCATCGCGTTGGGCGATCCGGCGTTGCCGTGGCGGGATTGGCTTTGAGTCCTCCCCCCTTCCGTGGGAAGGACGCCCGCGGCACGCCCTTCGCTTCGCCGGGATTCCGCCATCGAGGCGGGAATTTCCGGAAGCGGCCTCCTGCCGCTCCTGCGGGGTCTATCCGTACCGATGGCCGTGCCCCAAGGAACCTGAAGATCAAAAGCGAGAATCAAATCCGATGACCGACCCCAAAGCCTCCGTCGACGATCTCCTCGCCATCATGTCCCGCCTGCGCGATCCGCAAGGCGGATGCCCATGGGACCTGGAGCAGGATTTCTCCACCATCGCGCCCTACACGGTGGAGGAAGCGTACGAAGTCGCCGATGCGATCGACCGCAAGGACATGGACGACCTGAAGGACGAACTCGGCGACCTGCTGTTCCAGGTGGTGTTCCATGCGCAAATGGCGCGGGAGCGGGGCGCGTTCGGTTTCGATGACGTGGTCGCGTCGATCTGCGACAAGATGCTGCGCCGGCATCCGCATGTGTTCGGCGATGCATCGCGGGACGATGCGGCGGCGGTGGAGCGCAGTTGGCATGCGATCAAGCAGGCCGAGCGCACGGCGGCCGGCGATGCCGACGATTCGGCACTGGCCGGCGTCGCCCGGGGACTTCCGGAGTGGCAGCGCGCGGCCAAGCTGCAGTCGCGCGCGGCCAGGACCGGTTTCGACTGGCCGGGGCCCGAGCCGGTGATCGCCAAGCTGCACGAGGAAATCGAGGAAGTGCGCGCCGAATTCGCCAAGGGCGACGTGGCGGCGAACCACGCGCGCCTGCAGGACGAGATCGGCGACCTGTTGTTCGTCGCCGCCAACCTGGCCCGGCACGCGAAGGTCGACGTCGGAGCCGCGTTGCGCCACGCCAACCACAAGTTCGAGAGGCGCTTCCGTGCGATGGAACGGCTGGCGCACGCCGACGGCATGCGCCTGGCCGAACTCCCGCTGGATTCGCAGGAGGCTTACTGGGTCCGCGCCAAGGGCGAGGAAACCAGCGTTCAGAAGTAGAAGTACGGGTCCAGCACGCGCACTTCGGTGATGTGGTTCACCGGCAGGCTGGTCAGCCCGGCCGCGCGACGGATCGCCTCGGGCGTCGGGCCGTCGTAGACGCAGAAGGTCTTCTTCTTGTCGTCGCTGACGTAGGAATGGACCCAGGTGACGCCTTCGGTGGCGTTGGCGTCGACGACGCCCAGGCAAGAGCTCGCGCCGTTGCGGTCGCAGGGGATTTGCAGGCCGGTCGGGAATTCGCGTTCGATGATGAAACGAGGCATGTCCGGTTCTCCGTAAAAGGAATCGTTGGGTGGGCCGCGCGGGATCGCCACGCGGCCGGGGGGCTTATTCGGCTTCGAGCGTCACCGGCATTTCGGCGATCGAATCCACCGTCATGTGGTTCGCCTTGGCGGCTTCGCGGATCGCCGCTTCGCTGGGGCCCTCGTAGATGCATACGGTCCTGGTGCGGTCGGCGTTGGCGTAGGATTTGATCCAGCGCACGCCGTAGCGGGCGTTGGTGTCGTTGACCGCGGCCTTGGTCCTGGCATCGAGGTGGTCCAGCGCGCCTTTGGGGAAGGTGCGTTCGACGACGTAGCGATGCTGCTGCGGTGCGCTCGTGACCACGGCCGCGATGGCAGTGCCGCTCCAGGCGAGCAGGGCGACGAGGAGGAGGAGGGGTTTCACTGAAGGTTCCTTTGCTTGATCGACGCAGCAGGATTGCTGCGAGGGAAAGCTTAGGAATCGCCCCGCGCCAGCACCTCGGCGGGTTTGCCCAGATTGCCTGGAGGCGTCGCCTATTTTTGGCCGGCCAGTCCGGCGGCATGGGCGGCTGCGATGGCTTCGGTACGGGTGCCGACGCCGAGCTTGGCGAAGACCGCGGCCAGGTGGTGGTCCACGGTGCGCACCGAGCGGTGCAGGCGTTCGGCGATCTGCGCGTTGCGCAGCCCGTTGCACAGCAGGATCAGCACTTCCAGCTCGCGCGAAGTCAGACCGTGCGGATTGGCCTGGGTGGAAGCGCGCACGCCGCGCCGCAAACCGCGTACGCCCGCCGCCTGCAACTGC
>DASRYD010000428.1:0-1511 GCA_035653955.1 Pseudoxanthomonas sp. | reverse complement strand
CCGCGCTCGCGGCCGCTGCGCCCGCTGCCGTGCCCGGCGCCGACGCCATCGTCAGCAAGACCCTGGCCAACGGCCTGAAGATCATCGTCTGGCCCGACCACGACATCCCCAACGCCAACTACTACACCTTCTACAAGGTCGGCAGCCGCAACGAATATCCCGGCATCACCGGCTTGGCGCACTATTTCGAACACATGATGTTCAACGGCACCAGCAAGCGCGCGCCCGGCGAGTTCGACCGCATCATGGAAGCGGCCGGCGGCAGCAACAACGCCAGCACCAGCAACGACCTGACCGTCTACACCGACTGGTTCCCGAGCAGCGCGACGGAAACCATCTTCGACCTGGAAGGCGACCGCATGGCCAATCTCGCCTTCGACCCGAAGGTGGTCGAAAGCGAACGCGGCGTGGTCTACAGCGAACGCCGCTCCAGCGTCGACAACGACAACTTCGGCACGCTGATGGAACAGATGCAGGCGACCGCGTTCACCGCGCATCCCTACCAGTTCCCCACCATCGGCTGGCCGTCGGACATCGAGCACTGGAAGATCGACGACCTCAAGCGCTTCTTCAAGACCTACTACGCACCGAACAACGCGGTGCTGGTGATTTCCGGCGACGTCGAACCGGCACAGGTGTTCGCGCTGGCCGACAAGTACCTCGCGCCGCTGGCCAAGCAGCCCGAGCCGGCGCCGATCACCACCGTCGAACCCGAGCAGCAGGGCGAGCGCCGCCTCGTCGTGGAGAAACCCGATGCGCAATCGCCGTTGCTGGCCTATGCCTTCCATACCGGCATGGGCGCGGGCGACAAGCAATACCCGGCGCTGGAACTGCTGACCGCGATCCTGGCCCAGGGCGATTCTTCGCGCCTGCACCAGCGCCTGGTCGAGCGCGAGCAGGCCGCGGTGGATACCGGCGCGTTCGCGGAGGCGGGCTTCGATCCCGGCCTGCTGTGGGTGTACGCCGCGCTGCCGCCGGGCGGCGACCTGGCCAAGGTCGAGACCTTGCTCGACGACGAGCTGGCGAAGATCGCCGACGACGGCGTCAGCGCTGCGGAACTCGAGAAGGTGCGCAACCTGAAGTCCGCGGCGTTCTGGCGCAACATGGCCACGATCAACGGCAAGGCGCGCGTGCTGGGCACCTACGAGGTGTTCAACGGCGATTACCGCAAGGCCTTCGACGCGCCCGCCGCCTACGCGGCCGTCACCGCCGCCGACGTGCAGGCGCTGGCGAAGAAGATCCTGCGCGTGCAGAACCGCACCACCGGCATCCTGAAGCCTGTTGCCGCCGCCCAGGAGGCCGCGAAATGAACATCCTCCGCATCGTTTCCCTCGCGCTGCTCGCCGCCTTCTCCGCGGTTTCCGCGACCGCGGCCGAAATCAAACTTCCCGATTACCAGACGCTGACCCTCGACAACGGCGCCACCGTGTTGCTGATGCCGCGCAAGGACGTGCCACTGGTCGCCGCATCGGTGCGCGTGCGCGGCGGCGCGCTGGCCGACGCGCCCGGCA
>DASRYD010000427.1:0-3414 GCA_035653955.1 Pseudoxanthomonas sp. | reverse complement strand
GGGAGGGGCGAGCGCCAGCGACCAGTCGACTGTGGGCCACGACGGATCGGCGGCGACACGCACGTTCGGCGCGTAGATCGTCGCCGGACCGCTTTTCGGCCCGCTGCCGAGGATCGAACAACCGGCAAGCAGCGACAGGCTCGCGACGGTGCAGGCGATTCGCAGGGTTTTCCGTGTCAGGGATGCCGGCTTCATTTCGGTTCGAACTCCTTCGGCGCGTCGCGGCCGAGCAGGTAACGCGCGGGGTTGCCCTCCAGGCGGTCGCTGATCCGGCGCAGGTCGCGCACCAGCGAACGCAATTCGGTCAGGGTCGGACCCAATTGGCCCAGGCCGTCGTTGGCGAAGCTGTTGATCGCGGTGCGGTTCTCGCCGAGGATCGCATCGGCGTTGTCCGCGGCGGAATCGAGTTTCGCCAGCGTGCCGTCCAGCTTGCTTACCAGTTGCGGCAATTGCTGGACCAGATTACGGTCCAACCGTTCCATCGCGCCATTGGTGGTGGCCAGGGTGGTATCGAGTTTGGCCGCGGCCTCGCGCGCGTTGACGATCAATGCGCGCAGGTCGTCCTTCTGCGCCGCCAGCGAACTGCTGATCTCGTCGAGGTTCTGCAGGGTATTGCCGATGCTGGCGACGTTCTTGTCGCTGAACACCGTGTCCAGCCGCTCGACGATGCGGTTGGCGGTATCGGAGATGTTCTGCAGGGCCGAAGGGGTGGTCTGGATCAGCGGCGCTTCGCTGCGGTCCACCGCGGTCAGCGCGGGCGACTGCGGCGTGCCGCCGGTCAGCTGGATGATGGTCGGTCCGGTCAGGCTGGTGATCGCCAGCTTGGCGCGGGTATCGGCCTTGATCGGCGTGGAGGCGTCCACGCGCAGGCGCGCGACGACCTGGCCGGGGTCGTTCGGGGACAGCGACAGCTTGGTGATCGAACCGACGGCGATGCCGTTGTACTGCACCGGACTGCCCACGCTCAGGCCGGTGACGGCTTCGCGGAACACCACGTGGTAATCCTGCCAGGTGCGGTCGGACGAATACTTCGCCGCCCACAATCCGAACAGCAGCATGCCGATCCCGGTCAACAGGGTGAAGGCGCCGATCAGCACGTAGTTGGCCTTGGTTTCCATTCAAGCTCCTCGCAAAGCGGTCAACTGCCGCTCGGTCTGCGCGCGCGCGGCGCGCGCCCGCGGCCCGTGGAAATACTCGCGCACCCACGGATGGTCCAGCCGTTCGATCTCGGGCAGCGTGCCGACCGCGATTACCTTCTTCTCGGCCAGCACCGCGACCCGGTCGCAGATAGCGTACAGGGTGTCCAGGTCGTGGGTGATCAGGAATACGGTCAGGCCCAGCGCGCGCTGCAGGGTGCGGATCAGTTCGTCGAAGGCCGATGCGCCGATCGGGTCCAGGCCTGCGGTGGGTTCGTCGAGGAACAGCAGGCCCGGATCCAGCGCCAGCGCGCGGGCCAGGCCGGCACGCTTGCGCATGCCGCCGGACAATTGCGAAGGCAGCTTGTCGATAGCGTCGGCCGGCAGCCCGGCCAGCTTCACCTTCAGCAGCGCCAGTTCGTAGCGCCAGCTGTCCGGCAGTTCGGGGTGGTGTTCCTTCAGCGGCACTTCCACGTTCTCGCCGACGGTCAGCGACGAGAACAATGCGCCGTCCTGGAACAGCACGCCGGTGTTGCGCTCGATGCGCTGGCGGTCGCGCGGGTCGGACGACAGCGCGTCGATGCCGAATACGCGGATCTGCCCCGCGTCGGGCCGGCGCAAGCCGAGGATCGAGCGCATCAGCACCGACTTGCCGGTGCCCGAGCCGCCGACCACGCCGAGGATCTCGCCGCGGCGCACGTCCAGATCGAGTGCGTCGTGCACCACCTGCGCGCCGAACTGGTTGCGCAGGCCGCGCACGGAGATGATCGGGGAGGGGTCGCTGGTCGGTTCCATCGCGTTCACCAGTCCATCTGCATGAACCACAACGCCGCGATGGCGTCGATCACGATCACCAGCGAGATCGATTGCACCACACTGGAAGTGGTGCGCTCGCCGACCGACTGCGCGGTGCCTTTCACCTGCAGTCCTTCCAGGCAGCCGATCAGGCCGATCACCAGCGCGAAGATCGGCGCCTTCGACATGCCAACGAGGAAATGCCGCAGTTCCATGGTGTCGTGCATGCGCGAGAGGTATTGCTGCGGCGGGATGCCGAGGTTGAACGCGCCGACGGTCACGCCGCCGGCAAGGCCGGCGAGCATCGCGACGAAGGTCAGCAACGGCAGGCTGACCAGCAGGGCCAGCAGGCGCGGGATCACCAGCAGGTCGATCGGGTCCAGGCCGAGGGTGCGGATGGCGTCGATCTCCTCGCCCGACTGCATCGCGCCGATCTGCGCGGTGAACGCGCTGGCGGTGCGGCCGGCCAGCACGATGGCGGTCATCAGCACGGCGAATTCGCGCAGGAAGGCGAAGCTGACCAGTTCCACCACGAAGATTTCCGCGCCGAAGTCGCGCAGCACGGTGGCGCCGAGGAAGGCGATCACCGCGCCGACCAGGTAGGAGAGCAGCGCGACCAGCGGCAGCGCGTCGAGGCCGACCTGTTCGATATGGCTGACCGTCGCGGTCAGGCGCAGCCGGCGCGGCTGGCGCAGCACGCGCAGCAGCTTGACCAGGTTCTCGCCGGTGAAGCCGAGCAGGGCGACGATCTCGCCGGCGTTGACGTGCACGCGCTTGCCCAGCCGGGCCAGCGCGGCGAGGAAACCGTAGTCGCGCGCGCGCCTGGGGCGCTCGTCGACCACGTCCTCGATGGTGCTGACCAATGCCTGGTGTTCGTCGCGGAAGCGCAGGTTCTCCAGCGGCAGCTCGCGGCGCTTGGCGAAGCGCAGCAGTTGCAGTACGCCGGCCGAGTCGATGCGATCGATGCCGCTGGCGTCGACGACGCGGGCGCCATCGGGGATCTGCCGCAGGCGCTCGCCCAGCGACATCGCCGTGGCCAGGCTCCAGTCGCCCAGCAGCAGCGCACGCGCCGGGTCGTCCGGGTCGGTGCGCCATTGCGGCGGGGAGGGGATCGGCGAGGGGTCGCTCATGCGTGCCGAGGATAGCGCAGTGCCGTGCCCCACCTGCGTAAACTATGAACATGACGCAGACGCCGATGTCCGCCACCTACGCCCAGCGCATCGCCTTCGTCTGCGAAATCGCAGCGCGCCTGCATACCTACGGCACCACCGCGCAGCGGCTGGAAGGCGCGGTGGAGGCGCTGTCGCGGCGGCTTGGGCTGGAATGCGAACCGTGGTCGAACCCGACCGGCGTGATCCTCAGCTTCAGCGATCCGAGCAAGCCGCTGGGTGCCTCCGACACCACGCGGGTGATCCGCCTGGCGCCGGGCGAGAACGACCTGCACAAGCTCAGCGAGGCCGACCGCATCGCCGAGGCGGTGGCC
>DASRYD010000426.1:0-4846 GCA_035653955.1 Pseudoxanthomonas sp. | reverse complement strand
CGGCCCAGGAGCCGCCGCTGGCCGTGCCGGCCTTCGGTGCGCCGACCGTGCCCGGCCCCAACGCCTTCGTCGTCAGCGACATCCGCGTCGACGGCGCGCAACGCGTCTCCGCCGGCACGGTGCTGACCTACCTGCCGATCGAGCGCGGCGACACCGTCGACTCGGCCAAGGTCAGCGAGGCGATCCGTGCCCTGTACAAGACCGGTTTCTTCGAAGATGTTCGCCTCGACCGTCAGGGCGACATCCTCGTGGTCACCGTGTCCGAGCGTCCGGCGATCAACAAGCTGACCCTGACCGGCAACAAGGACCTGAAGACCGAGGACCTGACCAAGAACCTGAAGGACATCGGCATCGCCGAAGGCGAAACCTTCGATCGCCTCAGCCTGGACCGCGTCACCCAGGAACTGAAGCGCGCCTACAACAACCGCGGCAAGTACAACGCCGAGATCAACCCGACGGTCACCCAGCTCGACCGCAACCGCGTCGACGTGACCATCGCGATCAAGGAAGGCAAGGCCGCGAAGATCCGCCACGTCAACCTGATCGGCAACGAGACCTACCCCGAGAAGGACATCACCGACAGCTGGGAATCCAAGGAGCACAACTGGCTGTCGTGGTATCGCCGCGACGACCAGTACTCGCGCGAGAAGCTGTCCGGCGACCTGGAAAAGCTCAACAACTATTACCTGGATCGTGGCTACGTCGATTTCAGCGTCGATTCGACCCAGGTGTCGATCAGCCCCGACAAGCGCGACATGTTCCTGACCGCCGGCATCACCGAGGGCGAGATCTACAAGATTTCCGACGTCACCATCAGCGGCGATACCGTGCTGCCGCGCGAAAACATCGAACGCATGGTCTTCGTGAAGAAGGGGCAGATTTTCTCCCGTCGCCTGCTCGAAGCCACTTCGGACAGCATCACGATGACGCTGTCGAACATCGGCTACGCCTTCGCCAAGGTCAATCCGATCCCGACCGTGGACCGGACCGGCCGCACGGTCGCGATCAACCTGCAGGTGGTGCCCGGCCCGCGCGTCAACGTGCGCCAGATCGTGTTCAAGGGCAACAGCCGCACCTCCGACGAAGTGCTGCGGCGCGAAATGCGCCAGTTCGAAGGCACCTGGTACTCGCAAGCCGCGATCGACCGCTCCAAGGTTCGCCTGCAGAATCTCGGCTACTTCGAAACCGTGGACGTCGAGACCCCCGCCGTGCCCGGCACCAGCGACCAGGTCGACGTGGTCTATTCGGTCAAGGAAACCACCTCGGGCAGTTTCACCTTCGGCCTGGGCTACTCGCAATTGTCCGGCCTGACCACCTCGGTCCAGCTGTCGCAGAACAACTTCCTCGGCCGCGGCAATCAGGTGTCGGTCGAGGCCTCGCGCAGCAATTACCTGCAGCGCTACGCGTTCTCGTTCCGCAATCCGTACTTCACCGACGAAGGCGTGTCGTTGGGCTACAACCTGTCGTGGCGCGAATTCGACTATTCCGACTTCAACACCGCGTCGTATTCGACCACCAATGCCGCCGCCCAGGCCGTGCTGGGCCTGCCGATCTCCGAATTCGACAGCGTCAGCCTGATGTTCGGCATCGATTCGAACGAGATCCTGACCTATGCCGGATCGACTCCGCAGTCGATCATCGATTACATCAATGCAGTAGGCCAACGCACCTTCCACGCCTGGCGCGCCGAAGTGGGTTGGGCCCGCGATACCCGCAACGATTACTTCATGCCCACGCGCGGCACCTACCAGCGTCTGTCGGCAGAAATCACCTTGCCGGGTTCGACCGCCGAGTACTATAAGCTGAACTACGAGTTCTCCAAATATTGGTCGCTGAGCCCCGCCTTGGTGCTGCGCACAGGCGCGGAGCTTGGCTATGGCGACAGCTACGGCAGCGACTCCGTTCGCAACATCTGCTGGACCAACGGTACCTGGCAAGACACTGACAACAACGACAATACGCCTGATGTGTGGGTGCCGGGACCGGCTCCGAGCGAACCGTGCAACACCACATCGCCGGACTACGTGAGGACCGTCACCGCCTCCGGCCTGCCGTTCTTCGAGAATTTCTATGCCGGCGGCACCCGCTCGGTGCGTGGCTTCCGCGACAACACCCTCGGGCCGCGCGCCTACGACACCTATTCAACGAATGGCCAGCCTCTGGGCGGCTCGGTGAAGACGACCGGGTCGATCGAACTGATCTTCCCCAAGCTGTTCGACAGCCGCGCCGCACGCGTGTCCGCGTTCCTCGACTTCGGCAATGTGTTCAACGGCACCAAGAACTTCGACGCCAAGGAACTGCGCGCATCGGCGGGCGTGGCCCTGCTGTGGCGCGCGCCGGTCGGCCCGATCTCGATCAGCTACGCCTTCCCGTTGCGCAAGGAAGAGGGCGACGAAATCGAGCGCCTGCAGTTCACCTTCGGCGGCGGTTTCTGACGCCATTCGCCACGGTATCGACAAGGCCCGGCATGTCCGGGCCTTGCTTTTCGTAGCGTGCCTGCCCGGACTTTCCTTCCGCCGGCCGGGGCCCACCCGTTAAACTGTGGTGACGTGGACGCCTTCCAGATCACCGCTGCCGAACTCGCCGAGCGCTTTGCCTTGTCCGTTCAGGGCGACGGCAACGCGGTCGTGGGGGGCGTGGCGACCTTGGCAGGCGCGCAGTCGCACCAGCTGGCCTTCCTCGCCAATTCCAAATATCGCAGCCAATTGCCCGGCAGCCGGGCCGGCGTCGTCGTATTGCGCGCCGAAGACGCGGAACTGGCGCCGCATACGGCCCTGATCGCGCGCGATCCGTATAGCGCCTTCGCGAAGATCGCCGCGCTGTTCGAGCCGCGGCCACGACGCCCGGCCGGCATCCATCCGAGCGCGGATATCGACGGCAGTGCCGACATTTCGCCAGACGCGCACATCGGCCCGTTTGTCAGCATCGGCGCGCGCTCGAAGATCGGTCCTGGCTGCATGATCGGCCCCCATTGCAGCATTGGCGAAGACTGTTCGCTGGACGCCGATTGCGAGTTGCAGGCGCGGGTCACCCTGGTGGCACGCGTGCGCCTGGGCAAGCGCGTCCGCATCCTGCCTGGCGCGGTGCTGGGCGCGGCCGGTTTCGGCCTGGCAATGGAAGCCGGCAAGTGGCTCAACGTCCCGCAACTGGGCGGGGTGGTCGTCGGCGACGATTGCGAAATCGGCGCCAATACCTGCATCGATCGCGGCGCGCTCGACGACACCGTGCTGGAAGAGGACGTTCGTCTCGACAATCTGGTGCAGATCGGCCACAACGTACGCATCGGCGCGCATACGGCGATGGCCGGGTGCAGCGCGGCCGCGGGCAGCGCGAAGATCGGTCGCTATTGCCTGATCGGCGGTGCGGCGGGCGTGCTCGGCCATCTCGAAATATGCGACAAGGTCACCATCACCGCGATGTCCCTGGTGACCGGTTCGATCCGCGAGCCGGGCGAATATTCTTCCGGCACGCCGCTCACCGACAACCGTACCTGGCGCAAGAACGCCGCCCGCTTCAAGCAACTCGACGCCATCGCGCGCCGCATCGGCGCAAGCAGCAAGGAAACCGAATGAACGACACTGTGGCCCTGCCGGTGGATGTGACGCGCATCCAGACCCTGATCCCGCACCGCTATCCGTTCCTGCTGGTGGACCGCGTGGTCGAGCTGGAGCCGCACAAGCGCATCGTCGCCCACAAGAACGTCACCATCAACGAACCGTTCTTCCAGGGTCATTTTCCCGGCCATCCGGTGATGCCCGGCGTGCTGGTGATCGAAGCCCTGGCCCAGGCCGGCGGCCTGCTGACCCAGCTCTCGCATGGGCGCGTCGCCGGCGACAAGCTGTTCTACCTGGTGAAGATCGACAACGCGCGCTTCGCCCGCATGGTCGTGCCTGGCGACGTGCTGGAACTGCACGTGGAACTGAAGCGCACCATCCGCAACATGGCGCTGTATTCGTGCGAAGCCCGCGTCGGCGGCGAAGTCGCAGCCAGCGCCGACGTGCTTTGCGCCGAGGCGCAGGGCTGAAGATGGCCGTCGTCATCCACCCCAGCGCCGTGGTCGAGCCTGGCGCGAAGCTGGGCGAGAACGTCCGCATCGGCCCCTTCGTCCACGTCGGCGCCGAAGTCGAGATCGGCGACGGCAGCGTCGTCGGCGCGCATTGCAGCGTCACCGGGCCGGCCCGCATCGGTCGCGACAACCACTTCGTCGGCCATGCCGCCATCGGCGGCGATCCGCAGGACAAGAAATTCCGCGGCGAACGCACCGAACTGGTGATCGGCGACCGCAACATCGTCCGCGAATTCGTCACCCTGAACCGCGGCACCGGCGACGGCGGCGGCGTTACCCGCATCGGCGACGACAACCTGCTGCTGGCCTACACCCACGTCGCCCACGACTGCATCGTCGGCAACCATTGCGTGTTCTCCAACAACGCCACCCTGGCCGGGCACGTCGGTGTCGGCGATTGGGTGATCATGAGCGGCTTCGCCGGCGCGCACCAGTTCTGCCGGATCGGCGCGCATGCCTTCATCGGCATGGGCGTGCTCCTGACCGGCGACGTGCCGCCGTTCACCATGGTCGCCGGAGAGGCCAACGGCCGTCCCCGCGGCATCAATAGCGAAGGCCTGAAGCGCCGTGGTTTCGATACCGACCGCATCGCCGCGATCAAGCGCGCCTACCGCACTCTGTACGTCGCCGGCCTGCCCTTGGCCGAAGCCAAGCAACAGCTCGCCGAACAGGCCGCCGGCAGCGCCGATGTGCGCGACCTGCTCGACTTCATCGAAAGCGGCGAACGGCCGCTGCAACGCTGATGCCCCCTGCCCGCGCCAGGCGCATCGCGCTAGATCG
>DASRYD010000425.1:0-2690 GCA_035653955.1 Pseudoxanthomonas sp. | reverse complement strand
AATCCGGCTTCATCTTCATCGGCCCCAAGGCTGACACCATCCGCATGATGGGCGACAAGGTCGAAGCGATCCGTGCCATGAAGTCGGCCGGTGTGCCGTGCGTGCCCGGTTCGGGCGGCCCGCTCGGCGACGACATCGTCGCCAACACCAAGATCGCCCGCGAGATCGGCTACCCGGTGATCATCAAGGCCGCGGGCGGCGGCGGCGGCCGCGGCATGCGCGTGGTCCACGCGGAGGGCGCGCTGAAGGCGGCGATCGAAACGACCAAGTCGGAAGCCAAGGCCGCGTTCGGCAATGGCGAGGTCTACATGGAGAAGTTCCTGGAGAATCCGCGCCACGTGGAAATCCAGGTGCTGGCCGATGGCCAGGGCAACGCCATCCATCTGGGCGAGCGCGACTGCTCGATGCAACGCCGCCACCAGAAGGTGGTCGAGGAAGCGCCGGCGCCGGGCATCAGCGCCGAGCAGCGCGCCGAGATCGGCAAGGTCTGCGTGGAAGCCTGCATCCGCATCGGCTACCGCGGCGCCGGTACCTTCGAGTTCCTGTACGAGAACGGCCGCTTCTACTTCATCGAGATGAACACCCGCATCCAGGTGGAGCATCCGGTGACCGAACTGATCACCGGCATCGACCTGGTCGCGGAACAGCTGCGCATCGCGGCCGGACAGAAGCTGTCGATCAGGCAGGAAGACATCCACATCAACGGCCATGCCATCGAGTGCCGGATCAACGCCGAGGACCCGGAAACCTTCCTGCCGAACCCCGGCACGATCGCCGGCTTCTATCCGCCGGGCGGCCCCGGCGTGCGCGTGGACACGCACATCTACACCGGCTATCGCGTGCCGCCGAACTACGATTCGATGATCGGCAAGCTGATCGTGCATGGCCCGGACCGCGACACCGCGATCGCGCGCATGCACGTGGCGTTGAGCGAGTTCATCGTCGACGGCATCAAGACCAACATCCCGCTGCAGCAGCGGATCATGCGCGACCAGGGCTTCCGCGCCGGCGGGCAGAACATCCACTACCTGGAAAAGCGCCTGGCCGAGCGCAAGAACAAGGCGATTTCGCTGGTGTGACCGGTCGGCATCCCGGCGCCAGCCGGGAGCGGGCGTTTTTGTCCTTGCAGAATCGAGCTTGTTCGACTGTTCATGCTTGTTGGCGAGAAGCGAGTCGAGCAAGCTCGACTCGGCGAGCGCCGCGGTAAAGGCTGGATCCCGGCTTGCGCCGGGATGACGAGCAAAAGGCAATACGCTTCGAACCACGAATTCCGAATCTGGCTTTCCCAATGCCCTATCTCGAACTCTCCCTGCGCTGCGCCGAATCCGCCCAGCCGCGCTACGAAAACGCGCTGGAGGACGTCGGCGCGTTGTCGGTGACGATGCTCGACGCCGACGCGGACACGTCGAACGAACATGCGATCCTCGAACCCGGCGTCGGCGAGACGCCGCTGTGGGATTCGCTGGTGCTGACCGCGCTGTTCCCCGCCGAGGCCAATGCGCTGGCGTTGCTCGCAGCCCTGGAAGCGTTCGACCCCGGGCTCGACTGGTCGCAGGCGTCGTTCCGCACGGTCGAGGACGAAGACTGGGAGCGCGCATGGCTCGACCAGTTCCAGCCGATGCGCTTCGGCGCACGCACCTTCATCGTGCCGTGGAACCACGAGCTGCCCGATGCGGCGAACGCGGCCGACGCCGCGGTGGTGCGGCTCGATCCGGGGCTGGCCTTCGGTTCCGGCACCCATTCGACCACCGCGCTGTGCCTGCGCTGGCTGGACGGACTGGCCGCGCGCGGCGAACTGCAGGGCAAGCCGGTGCTCGATTTCGGTTGCGGCTCCGGCATCCTCGCCCTGGCCGCGCTGAAACTGGGCGCGGCGCGCGCGGTCGGCGTCGACAACGATCCGCAAGCGCTGGTCGCCAGCCACGACAACGCACAGCGCAATGACGTCGGCGACAAACTCGCCGTGTACCTGCCTGCGGATGAACCCGCCGCCACTTATCCGGTCGTCGTCGCCAACATCCTCGCATCCGCGCTGGATGCATTGGCCGAAACCCTCGCGGCGCGCGTCGCTCCGGGCGGGCGCATCGCGCTGTCCGGCATCCTGCATGGACAGGAAGACGAACTGCTGCAGCGCTACGCGACCTGGTTCGACAACCTCGCCGCGACACAGGACGACGACTGGATGCGCATCGACGGCGTGCGCCGTTAGCGTTTCTTGCGAAAACGCTCTTGTGGGAGCGCCTTCAGGCGCGAATGCTCTTCTTACGGCGCTCCTGGACAAACGGGCCTAGGTCAAAAAAAGCATTCGCGGCCAAGGCTGCTCCCACGGAACCCGGATTCTTCGGATGTGCCATCCGGCCCCCGGGCGTGCTTGAATAATGCGTGCCCCGGATCTGCCCGCATTGCCGTTTTCCGTTCGACCCCGATTGGGGCGACGACGCCATGCCCGCGGCCTGTCCGCGTTGCGGCGGACAATTGCGCGTTGCGCAAGCGAATCCGGCGCCGATGGGCATCGCCGCGTTCCTGCGCACGCCGGTATCCGATGACCCGCCGATAACACTGGAAGCCGACATCGGAACCGGTCCCAACAGGCCGGAAATCGCGGCGCCTGCACCCCTCGAAGCAGAAGTCGCGGCCCCCGTGGCGGAAGCCGCCTCGGCGCCTGCCGCGACAATGCCGCCAGCGACCGCGCC
>DASRYD010000424.1:0-2183 GCA_035653955.1 Pseudoxanthomonas sp. | reverse complement strand
GATGTCGTTGAACGCGCTCAGGCCGTTGCCCGCGCGCGCCGGCAAGGCCTTCAGCGCGCCCATCGATTCGGCCGCGCGCGACATCGGCAGGTGCACGTGCTGGGCCATCTCGGCCAGCTTGGCCAGCGATGTCGCGCCGACTTCGCGTTTGGGCGATTGCACCGCGCGCAGGAACGCCGCATCGTCGTCGGGATTGGCGACCAGCCGCAGCCAGGCCAGCGCGTCCTTCACTTCCTGGCGCTCGAGGAAGGCGGTTCCGCCGGTCAGGTGGTAGGGCACGCGCAGCAGTTGCAGGGCCTTTTCCAGCGGCCGCGACTGGTGGTTGCCTCGGAACAGGACGCAGAACTCGCTCCATGGCGCGTCGCGGGCGACGTGCAGGAAGGAAATCTCGGCGGCGATCTTCTCCGCCTCGTGCTCGTTGTCGCGGCATTCCCACACGCGGATGCGTTCGCCGTCGGGCTGGTCGCTCCACAGCTTTTTCACGTGTTCGTGCGGGTTGTGCGCGATCAGCGCGTTGGCCGCGCGCAGCACGCGGTTGCTGCAGCGGTAGTTCTGCTCCAGCTTGATCACCTGCAGCTTCGGGTAGTCCTGGGCCATCTGCTGCAGGTTCTGCGGATTGGCGCCGCGCCAGGCATAGATGCTCTGGTCGTCGTCGCCCACGCAAGTGAAATTGCCGCGTTCGCCGGACAGCGCCTTCAGCAGACGGTACTGCGCGTCGTTGGTGTCCTGGCATTCGTCGACCAGCAGGTAGCCGATGCGTTCGCGCCAGGCGGCGGTGATGTCGGCATCGTTTTCGAGGATCTGCACCGGCAGGCGGATCAGGTCGTCGAAATCGACCGCGTTGAACGACGACAGCCGCGCCTGGTAGTGCGCGTACAGCTTGGCCGCTTCGCGCTCGCGCGTGCTGCGCGCGGCTTCCAGCGCCTGCTCGGGCGACAGGCCGTTGTTCTTCGCGCGCGAGACCAGCGATTTCATCGCCTCGACCGCGTCGGGTTTCGCGCCCGGCATCAGGTCCTTGATCTGCGCGGCGCTGTCGTCGGCGTCGAAGATCGAAAAACCGCGCTTCAGCCCGGCGGCGGCATGCTCGATCTGCAGGAACTTGAGCCCCAGCGCATGGAAGGTGCACACGGTCAGGCCTTCGCCGGCGTCGCCCTTCAGGCGCTTGGCCAGGCGCTCGCGCATTTCGCGCGCGGACTTGTTGGTGAAGGTGATCGCGGCGATGCGCTTGGCCGGATAGCGGCCCGACTGCACCAGGTGGGCGATCTTTTCCACGATCACGCGCGTCTTGCCGCTGCCGGCGCCGGCCAGCACCAGCAGCGGGCCCTCGGCATGGGCGACCGCGGCGCGTTGGGGAGGATTGAGGGAGTTCATCGGACGGTGAATTGTAGCCGGTACCGGCCGCCGCCAGCGGCTAAAATGCGCGCATGGCCAAGCTCTATTTCTACTATTCGGCGATGAACGCCGGCAAGACCACGACGCTGCTGCAGTCGGCGCACAACTACCACGAGCGCGGCATGCGCACGCTGATCCTGACGCCGAAGCTGGATCATCGCTCCGGCAGCGGCGTGATCGCCTCGCGGATCGGGTTGAAGGCGGACGGCACCGCCTTCGACCGCGACGACGATCTGTTTCGACTGGCGGAAAACGACATCGCCGCGCACGGCAAGCTGAATTGCGTGCTGGTCGACGAGGCGCAATTCCTGAGCAAGGCGCAGGTGTGGCAGCTCAGCGAAGTGGTCGACCGCTTGCGCGTGCCGGTGCTGTGCTACGGCCTGCGCACCGACTTCCGCGGCGAGCTGTTCGAAGGCAGCCAGTACCTGCTGGCCTGGGCCGACGAACTGAGCGAAATCAAGACCATCTGCCATACCGGCAGCAAGGCGACGATGACCGTGCGCGTCGACGAGCACGGCCGCGGGGTGCTGGACGGCCCGCAGGTGGAGATCGGCGGCAACGAGCGCTACGTGTCGGTCAGTCGCGCCGAGTTCAAGAAGATCAGCCGCGGCGAGGGCCGCATCGAACCGCTGCAGGCGCCGTTGCCGCTGTAGGAGCGGGCCCTGGCCGCGATGCCTTGCGGCCGGGGTAAAAAACGTCGCGGGCAGGGCCCGCTCCTACCCGGAACAGGCGTCGCGGATCGCCTGCGCTTCGCGCGGGATCACGCCGCCATCGGGTTGCACGCGTCGCAG
>DASRYD010000423.1:0-7787 GCA_035653955.1 Pseudoxanthomonas sp. | reverse complement strand
ATCGCTCCTGCTTCTGCACTTTCCTCGGCAACAGAGAGCAAAAGCGAAGAGCGACTCCCGCTTGCGCGGGAATGATGGGTGGAAAAGCCAAAGCAGATCCCTCGCTGCGCTCGGGATGACAAATCGAGGATCGCCCTCCTTCCACCTCCCGAATCGCCCCCAGCCATGTCCGTTTTCGGCCTGAATCATTACAACCTGCGCGCGCCACGGGAATTGCTCGACAGGCTGAAAGCCTTTTATTGCGATGTGGTCGGTTTGCAGGAAGGGCCGCGTCCGCCATTCCGCAGCGAAGGTCACTGGCTGTACGCCGGCGACCGCGACGTGCTTCACCTGACCGTGGCCGCTGCGGACGAATCGCGCGCGACGGGTGTCGCCACGACCTTCGACCATGTTGCCTTCACCTGCGCCGATTTCGCCGCCACGCTTGCCCGCCTGGAGGCCCTCGGCATCGAATTCGAAGCCGACGAGATGGCGTCGCTGACGCAGAAACAGCTGTTCTTGAGCGACCCCGCCGGTAACGGCATTGAGTTGAACTTCGCCATGGGCGCACAATCCACCGATTCAGATGGAGCGCACGGCGCGTAATGGACACCGCCCTGACCTTGACCACCGACATGAAGCTCGTCCTCGGGCTGGTGGTCTTCACCATGGCGATGTTCCTGTTCCAGCGCATCCGCGCCGACCTGGTCGCGCTGGTCGTGCTGGTGGTGCTGGGCCTTAGCGGACTGATCGCGCCGGAGGAGATCTTCGGCGGCTTCTCCGGCAGCGCGGTGATGAGCATCACCGCGACCATGATCCTCGGCGCGGGGCTGGACCGCACCGGCGCGCTGAACCGGCTGGCCGGCTGGCTGCTGCGCCGCGGTCACGGCATCGAACAGCGGTTGCTGCTGCTGACCACGGCGATGGCCGGGCTGAATTCGTCCTTCATGCAGAACCCGTCGGTGATGGCGCTGTTCATGCCGGTCGCCGCGCGGCTGTCCTCGCGCACCACGCTGACCCTGCAGCGCCTGCTGCTGCCGATCGCCGCGGCCATCGTGATGGGCGGCGCGCTGACCATGGTCGGCAACTCTCCGCTGATCCTGCTCAACGACCTGCTGCAGTCGGCCAACAACAACCTGCCGTCGGGCATGGCCACGCTGGAACCGTTGCGCATGTTCGCGCCGCTGCCGATCGGCGTGGGCCTGGTCGCGGCGTCGCTGCTGTATTTCCGCTACTACGGCGACCGCAAGCTGCAGGAAGAAACCAGCGGCGACCAGGTGCCGACCCGGACCGAGAGCTACTTCGCCCAGACCTACGGCATCGAGGGCGACGTGTTCGAACTGGCGGTCGGCGCGGAAAGCCCGCTGGTCGGCATGAGCCTGGGCGAAGCGGAAACGCTGCATGGCGCACCGTTGATGCTGGCGCTGCAGACCGGCGAAGACGTGCGCCTGGCCCCGCCGGCGGACATGCGCATCTGGGTCGGCAGCGTGCTCGGCGTGATGGGCACGCGCGAGTCGGTGGCCGATTTCGCCCAGAACCATTTCCTGCGCCTGTCGGCGCGCCTGCGCCACTTCGGCGACTTGTTCAACCCGAGCCGCGCCGGCATTTCCGAAGCGGTGATCCCGCCGACCTCGCGCTTCATCGGCAAGACCGCGGCGGAACTGCGCCTGCGCAAGCAGCACGGACTGAGCCTGCTGGCGATCAATCGCGACAAGAAGGTGATCCGCGACGACGTGCGCCAGACCAAGTTGCGCGCCGGCGACATGCTGGTGCTGCACAGCATCTGGCAGGATCTGCACCAGGCCGCGGAGAGCCGCGACTTCGCGGTGGTCACCGATTACCCGAAAGGCGAGCAGCGCCCGCACAAGTTCAAGATCGCGATGGCGATCTTCGCCGTCACCGTGCTGATCGCGCTGACCTCGAAGGTGCCGGTGGCGCTGACCCTGATGACCGGCGTGGTCGGCATGCTGCTGACCGGCGTGCTGCGCATGGACGAGGCCTACGCGGCGATCAACTGGAAGACCGTGTTCATGATGGCCGGGCTGATCCCGCTGGGCTGGGCCATGGACAGCAGCGGCGCGGCGGCGTGGGTCGCCGGGCACACGGTCGAACGCCTGCCCGAAGGCATGCCGGTGTGGCTGCTGGAATTATGCGTGGCGGTGCTGACCACGGCGTTCTCGCTGGTGATCAGCCATGTCGGCGCGACCATCGTGATGGTCCCCATCGCGATCAACCTGGCTCTGGCCGCGGGCGGCAACCCGACCTCGTTCGCGCTGATCGTCGCCCTGTCGGCGTCGAACAACCTGATGACTTCGTCGAACCCGGTGATCTCGATGGTCACGGGGCCGGCCAATTACACCCCGCGGCAGATGTGGCGCGTCGGTGGGCCGCTGTCGGCGATCTATACGGTGGTGGTGGTGCTGATGGTCAACCTGATGTCCTGGTGGAGCGCGTGGGGGCGTTGAAAACGGCGGCGCGGCAGCAACTCGAGATCGAGTTGCTGCCTTCGCGCTACGCGGTCGTGCGCTTGCCGCCCGATTCGGGTCTTCCCGCATGGCTGCAGCCGCAAGGGTTCCGCAGCGTGGCCTGGACCGCGGACGAACTCTCCATAGTCTGCGAAGAGACGATGCCGCCCGACGACGCCATTGCCGAACGCGGCTGGCGCTGCTTCAAGCTGCGCGGACCGTTCGACTTCGCCCTGACCGGCATCCTGCTGGCCGTGCTCGAACCCCTGGCGGCGGCGGGCATCGGCATCTTCGCCGTCTCGACCTTCGACACCGACTACGTGCTGGTGAAGGATTCGAACCTGCAGGCCGCCATCGACGCGCTGGCCGGCGCCGGGCACCGCATCCCGTAGTCCGGATCGCCGGTTGGCGCACCACCCGCGACCGCGGGACAATGCCCCGGTTTTCCCGAAGACCTGGCCGGCCATGCGACACCTTCGCAACAGCCCCGCGATGTGGAAGCACGCCATCCTGTACGGGGCGTTGCTGGCGACCGCCGCGCTGTTGCTGCAATGGCTGGATTACCAGCGCCTGGCGCGCACGCAGTGGGCGGAATTCCAGTTGGCGCTCATCGCCGCCGCCTTCCTCGCCCTGGGCGTCTTCGTGGGCGCCCGCGTGTTCGCCGGCCTGCGCAAGCCACGGGCCTTCGACGGCAATCCGCAGGCGCAGGCCGCGCTGGGCATCAGCGAGCGCGAACTAGAAGTGCTGAAGGAAATCGCCGCCGGCCACTCCAACAAGGAAATCGCCGCGCGCCTGCACATCGCGCCGAGCACGGTGAAGACCCACGTCGCCAGCCTGTACGCGAAGCTCGGTGCCCGGCGCCGCACCGATGCGACCCGGCGCGCCCGCGAACTGGGCCTGCTGGCGTAACCACAGCCCGGAAAACGCCCGGTTCGGCCACAATCCCCCTTTCGGCCGATTGCGCCGGGGCGTGGACGGGCCGCCAATGGGCCATCCAACCATCCGGGGAGAAACCATATGCTGAAGAAGATGTTTGCCTACGGCGCCATCGCCGGCCTGATCGCCGGCGGCGTCCTGTCCGCGCTCGTGCTTGCCCCCGGCGAACACGGCGCGACCGGCGCGACCGGCATGCTGGTCGGCTACCTGACCATGCTGGTCGGGCTGAGTCTGGTGTTCGTGGCGATCAAGCGCCACCGCGACGACGCCCTGGGCGGCACCATCCGTTTCTGGCCGGCGTTCGCGCTGGGCCTGGGCATCAGCTTCGTCGCCAGCGTGATCTACGCGCTGGCCTGGGAAGCCGCACTGGCCATCTCCGGCCTGGATTTCGCCGGCAGCTATGCCAATTCGATCATCGAACAGCAGAAGGCGAAGGGCGTCAGCGGCGAGGCGCTGGCCAAGCTGGTCGCCGAGATGGAGCAATTCAAGGCCAGCTACGCCAATCCGGCCTACCGCTTGCCGATGACCTTCACCGAGATCTTCCCGGTCGGCGTCATCGTGTCGCTGGTCTCGGCCGCGGTGCTGCGCAATCCGCGCGTGCTGCCGGCACGACGCGGTTGATGCGGATCGTCACTGCAGGAGCGCACCTTGGCGCGCGACCGGAGAATGGCGCTGCGCGGATGTCCATCGCACCAGAGGATTTATGGTCGCGCGCATCGAGGTGCGCTTCTACACGACCAGCCGCACTTCCCCCTCGACGACCTCCACTGCAACCGTACGCAACGAGTCTCCCCGGCACGGACCGGCGACGCAGTCGCCATTGACCAATTCGAAGGAAGCGCCGTGGGCGGCGCAGACCAGCAGGCCTTCCTTGCTTTTCAGGAACTTGCCCGGCGCCCAGTCGAGCCGGCGGCCGGCGTGCGGACACACGTTCAGCCACGCGCGCACCGCGTCGCCGTCCCGGTGCAGGATCAAGGATTCGGCGTCGTTGCCGAATTTCGCCTCGGCCTCGGCGAAACCGCCGTCCTCCAGCGCGTCGAAAGCGATCAACGGGCGTCCGCTGGAAGTCACGGCTTAACGAAATCCTTGCACTGTCATCATGGTGTCATCCGATACTGATGCTTCGGCCCTCGCCGCATTCTGTCACGGTCCATCACGATGTTCAGCAAAACCTACCGCTTCGATTTCGCGCGCGGCCTGTTCGCCCCACGCAAGCCCCGCCATCCCTTGCTGCGCCTGACGCTGGGCCTGGTCGGCGTGGCCGTGCTGTGCCTGCTGATCGTGGTTGGCGTGTTCGTGGGCGCGGCGATGATCGTCGGCGGCCTGCTGTTCAAGCTGCTGCGCCAGCGCAGCCGGCCCGTCGCCGATTCGCGCGTGGTCGAGGGCGAATACCGCGTGCTGCGCAAGCCGGTGTTGCCGCTGTCGCGTTGAGCCGGCGGCCGTAAACTGTCGCGTCCCTTCGTCGACGCGACCCGAATGACCGATCTGATTCCTGCGCCCGAGCAACCGCGTATCCCCGTGCTGGGTGGCGGCACCTTCCCCGTGCATCGCATTTATTGCGTGGGCCGCAACTTCGCCGACCACGCGCGCGAGATGGGTGCCGCGGCGCCCGCATCGAAAGCCGAGCGCGGGCAACCGGTGTTCTTCCACAAGCCGGCCGACGCCATCGTCACGGGCAACGCCGACGTGCCCTATCCGCCGGCCACGCAGGACCTGCACCACGAGGTCGAGCTGGTCGTCGCGCTGGGCAAGGATGCGCCGCCGTGCGTGCTGTCGCCGGAAGACGCGCCCGCATTGATCTTCGCCTACGGCGTCGGCCTCGACCTGACTCGCCGCGACCTGCAGGCCGCGGCCAAGGCCAAGGGCCTACCGTGGGACACCGGCAAGGGCTTCGACCACTCGGCACCCGTCAGCGACCTGTTGCCGGTGGCGCAGGCCGGCGAACTGGCCGGGCGCGCGTTGACGCTGCGGGTGAACGGTGAAGTCCGCCAGCAAGGTTCGCTGGACGACTTGATCTGGGATGTCGCCGAGATCCTGCATGAACTGTCGAAGCTGTATGCGCTGAAAGCCGGCGACTTGATCTACATGGGCACTCCCGCCGGCGTCGGCCCGCTGCGACCCGGTGACGCCTTCGCCGCCTCGCTGGAAGGCATCACTGAGTTGCACGGAGTCGTGACTGGGGTCGCGTTATAGTCGGACCACGGGACAGCACCCGCCATCCCGCCCATAACTACGCACGGAGAGAACGATGGGAATGATCAGCGAATTCAAGGAATTCATCGCCCGGGGCAATGTCCTCGACATGGCCGTCGGCGTGGTCATCGGCGGCGCGTTCGGCAAGATCGTCACGTCGCTGGTCGACAAGATCATCATGCCGTTCGTTGGCCTGCTGACCGGCGGCGTGGACTTCTCCAAATGGTCGGTCACGCTGAAGGAAGCCGTGCTCGATGCGGCCGGCAAGGAAACCACGCCGGCGCTGGTGCTGGGCTTCGGCGACTTCGTCAACGCCATCATCCAGTTCCTGATCATCGCCTTCGCCATCTTCATGGTGGTCAAGGCCGCCAATCGCGTGAGGAAGCCGGCCGAAGTCGTGGCCGCGACGCCCGAGGACGTGTTGCTGCTGCGCGAGATCCGCGATTCGCTCAAGAGGGGCTGAACCTGCGCGGGTCGCAAGCGGTCCGCGGCCAGTACTTCCGTCACGCTGCACCGGAGCCGCGGGTTGCTAGACTCGCGGCTTCGTCGTCTCCGGAGCCTGTCGATGCGTCGTACCGCGTTGTTCCTCGTCCTCGCCGCCTTCACCGCCTCGGGCATCGCCGCCGAACGAACGACGAGCATCCCCGCATCCGCGCTGACCGCTGCGGCCACGCTGCGCGACAAGGCACTGGCCGACGATAGCGGCTGGAAGGCCCTCGAATCGTTGACCACCGAGGTCGGCCCGCGACTGGCCGGCAGCGAGGGCGATGCGCGCGCGGTGCAATGGGCGAAAGCGAAGTTCAAGCAACTCGGCTACGACAAGGTGTGGACCGAGCCGGTGACGTTCCCGAAGTGGGTGCGGCGCAGCGAGCACGGCGAAGTGCTGGGCGCGCATTCGCAGAAGCTCGCGCTGACCGCGTTGGGTGGCAGTCCCGACGGCGACGTCGAAGGCGAAGTGGTGCGTTTCCCGGACCTCGCCGCGCTGGAAGCCGCGCCCGCGGGTTCGCTGGCCGGCAAGATCGCTTTCGTCGATTTCCAGATGCAGCGCAAGAAGGACGGCGGCGACTACCGCTTCGGCGGCGGCATCCGCGGGCGCGGGCCATCGCTGGCCAGCGCGAAGGGCGCCCTCGCCTTCGTGATGCGCTCGGCCGGCACCGACAACCACCGCGTACCGCACACCGGCATGACCCGCTTCGCCGACGGTGCGAAGCCGATTCCCAGCGCGGCGCTGTCGATTCCCGACGCCGACCAGTTGGCGCGCCTCGCCGCGCTCGGTGCGACCCGCATCCGTGTCGCGCTGGATTGCGGTTTCGACGGCGAATACACCTCGCACAATGTCATTGGCGAAATCACCGGCTCGAAACATCCGGACGAAGTGGTGCTGATCGGCGGCCACCTCGATTCGTGGGACCACGGCACCGGCGCGATCGACGATGGTGCTGGCGTGGCCATCAGCATGGCCACCGGCGCGCTGCTGAAGCCGTTGAAGCCCGCGCGCACGATCCGCGTGGTCGCCTTCGCCAACGAAGAACAGGGCCTGTGGGGCGGTCGCGTCTACGCCGACAAGTACGCGAACGATGTGGCCAAACACGTGATCGCCGCCGAAAGCGATTTCGGCGCGGGCCACATCTACGGCTTCGACAGCAGCGCACGCGACACGCAACCCGAAGCGCTGAAGCAAATCATGCAGGTGTTGTCGCCGCTGGGCATCGAATGGCTGCCGAAACAGGGCGACCCCGAATCCGACATCGGCCCGCTGACCCAGCGCGGCATGGCCTGGGCGTGGCTCGGCCACGACGGTACCCACTACTTCGACCTGCACCACAACGCCGACGACACGCTGGACAAGGTCGACCCCAAGGACCTGGCGCAGAACGTGGCCGCCTACGCGGTGTTCACCTATCTCGCCGCGCAGGCCGATGGCGGTTTCGGCAGCGCGCCGAAGGCGACGCCAGCCCAGGAATGACTTCCACCGCCATCCCGGCCCAGGCCGGGATGGCGACGTGGCGGCTCATTTCGACGCACGCCGCCATTCGGCGAGGAACACCGCCGTCGCCGAAGCCACATTGAGGCTTTCGACCGCGCCGCTGCCCGGAATCGACAGGCGCGCATCGCAGCCCGCGGCGAGTCGCCGGTCCATGCCCTCGCCTTCGGCGCCCATCACGTAGACCAGCCGCTGCGGCAGGTCCCGTGCGAACAGATCGTCGCCACCTT
>DASRYD010000422.1:0-7073 GCA_035653955.1 Pseudoxanthomonas sp. | reverse complement strand
ACTGGATGCCGCGGTGCGCCAGCACCGCCTCGCCGCGCGTGGGTTCAGCCACGATGACTGCTTCGTACGCGTGTCGCTGCTGCAGGAAGCCCGCGATGCAACGCGCGTCGTTGGCCTCCTCGTCGGTGGAAAACAGCAGCGCGAGCGGACCATCGCTGGCGGCAGCGACCGCCAGCAACGCCGCGGCGGCGCCCTTGATGTCGCAGGCGCCGAGGCCGATGGCCCGGTCTTCGGTCACCCGCAGCTTCAGCGGGTCGGCCGTCCATGCCGGCGACGACGGCACCGTGTCCAGGTGCACGTTGAACACGCGCTTCGGTTGCCCGCGCACGGCGAACAGCGACACGGCGCCGGCGCCGTGGTCGGTCACTTCGACGTCGAAGTCCGGCAACTGTGCGCGGATGTAGTCGAAGATGCCGCCGGTGCCGATCGCACGCGGCGGGTTGCGGGTGTCGAAGGACACCAGCGCATCGAGATGTTCGAGCGTGGTTGCGAGCAGGGTCATGCGGTTTGCGCCTGTGCGTAGATGTCCGGACGCAGGACTTCCATCAGCGACTGCGGTCTGGCCGGCGCATCGAAGCCGTACTGAGCGTACAGCCCGTGCGCATCGGACGTGGCCAGCATGAACCGGCGCAGGCCCTGCAATTGCGGATGCGCCATGACTTCGGCGACCAGTCGCTTGCTGTAGCCGCGGCCGCGGTGCTCCGGCAGCACGAACACGTCGGCCAGATAGGCGAAGGTCGCGAAGTCGGAAACCACCCGCGCGAACGCTACCTGCCCCGCGCCTTCGACGTAACCGCCGAAGCACAGCGAGCCGGCGATCGCGCGCGCCACCGTTTCCTCCGGA
The DNA here is from genome assembly GCA_035653955.1 of Pseudoxanthomonas sp. Taxonomy (GTDB): domain Bacteria; phylum Pseudomonadota; class Gammaproteobacteria; order Xanthomonadales; family Xanthomonadaceae; genus Pseudoxanthomonas_A. The sequence continues at coordinate 6,229 of DASRYD010000422.1, read as the reverse complement.
ATGCCCTGGCTCCAGTAGGCCTCGGCGGAGAGGAAACGATGGATCAACGGCAGGTCCAACTCCGCCTTGTCCGTGCTGATGCGAAGTTCGCTCATCGATGCGCCCGGATCAGCGGTTGATCTCGGCCCACAGGGTCGAGCTCATGCCGAACAGCTTGATGAAGCCCTCGGCCTCTTCGACGCCCCAATCCGCCGACTGCGCGTAGGTCGCGCCCTTGGCGTTGAGGATGTGCGGCGACTTCACCGCCACCGCGTCGACGCGGCCGCCGCGGGTTTCCAGCACCACCTCGCCGTTGACCGTGGCCTGCGAGGATTCCAGGAAAGCCTCCAGGTCGGTCTTGATCGGGTCGTGGTAGAAGCCTTCGTACACGACTTCGACCCATTTGCGCGCCACGTCCGGCTTGAAGCGGTTCTGCTGCTTGCTCAGCACCGCCTCTTCCAGCGCGCGATGCGCCGCGAGCAGCGAAACCAGGCCCGGCGCTTCGTAGACGATGCGGCCCTTCAGGCCGATGGTGGTGTCGCCGGTGTACATGCCGCGGCCCACGCCGTACGGCGCGAACAGCGCGTTCAACTTCGCCAGCAGCTTCGCGCCTTCCAACGCCTCGCCATCCAGCGCGACCGCTTCGCCGTGCTTGAAGCCGATGGCCACGCGCAGCGGCGCTTCCGGCCATTCGCCGCGCGGCGCGCACCAGCCGCGCGCGCCTTCGCCCGGCGCTTCCCACTTGTCGATCTCGCCGCCGGACAGGGTCACGCCCAGCAGGTTCTCGTTGATGGTGTAGCTCTTCTGCTTGGCGCGCACGCCGAAGCCGCGCTCCTCCAGGTAGGCCTGCTCGTAGGCGCGGGTCTGGGTGTGTTCCTTCTGGATTTCGCGGATCGGCGCGACGATGCGGTAGTCGCCCGAGGCCTTCACCGCCAGATCGAAGCGCACCTGGTCGTTGCCCATGCCGGTGCAACCGTGGGCGACGGCATTGGTGCCCAGCTCGGCGGCGCGCTTCAACGAGGCGTCGACGATCAGGTAGCGGTCCGATACCAGCAACGGGTATTGACCCTGGTAGCCCTCGCCCGCCCACACGAACGGCTTGACGAAGCCTTCCCAGATGGCCGGGCCGCCATCGACGGTGACGTGCGAGGCGACGCCGAGTTCCGCGGTGCGCTGCTCGATGTAGGCGCGCTCCTCGGCATCGACGCCGCCGGTGTCGGCGAACACGGTGTGCACGTTCCAGCCGCGCTCCTTCAGGTAGGGCACGCAGAAACTGGTGTCGAGGCCGCCGGAGAAGGCGAGGACGATGTCTTTGGAGTCGGAAGCGGTCATTTCGGGTTCTCGTGGTTTGCCCCCTCCCCCGCTTGCGGGGGAGGGTTGGGGTGGGGGCAACGGGATGAGGTAAAACTTTCCGGAGGCCATTCGCCCCCATCCCGACCTTCCCCCGCATGCGGGGGAAGAGGCAGATCTTTATCGCTGCATCAAGGCGGCCATGATCGCCTTCTGCACGTGCAGGCGGTTCTCGGCCTCGTCGATGGCGATGCACTGCGGCGAATCCATCACCGCGTCGGTGGCCTTGACGTTGCGGCGCAGCGGCAGGCAGTGGCTGAACACGCCGTTGTTGGTCAGCGCCATCTTCGCTTCGTCGACGATGAAGTGCTTGAAGCGGTCGCGGATCGGCTTCTCCGGCTCCCATTGGCCGAAATACGGCAGCGCGCCCCAGCTCTTGGCGTAGACCACGTCGGCGCCGCGGTAGGCGCTTTCGATGTCGTGGCTGACGGCGAACGAACCGCCGCTTTCGGCGACGTTCTGTTCGGCCCAGCCGATGTAGCGCTCGTCGAGGATGTATTCCGGCGTCGGGCACAACAGGGTCACGTCCATGCCCAGCCGCGTGGCGATGGTCAGCGCCGAGTTGGCCACGGCGGTGTTCAGCGGCTTCGGATGGTAGGTCCAGGTCAGCACGTACTTCTTGCCGCGCAGGTCGGCGGTGCCGAAGTGTTCCTGCAGGGCCAGCGCGTGGGCCAGTTCCTGGCAGGGATGGGTGATCGTCTCCATGTTGATCACCGGCACCGGCGAGTATTTGGCGAACGACTTCAGCACGATGTCCTCGCGGTCGTACTGCCAGTCGACGAATTTCGGGAACGCACGCACGCCGATCAGGTCGACGTAGCGGCCCAGCACCTTCGCCACCTCGGCGATGTGCTCCTCGGTGTCGCCGTCCATCACCGTGCCCAGGTTGAACTCGATCGGCCACGCGTCCTTGCCCGGCTGCAGCACCACGGCATGGCCGCCCAACTGGAACGCGCCGAGCTCGAAGCTGGTGCGGGTGCGCATCGACGGGTTGAAGAACACCAGGGCGATCGATTTGCCCTTGAGTTGGTCGCCCAGCCTGCTGCGCTTGAAATCGGCGGCCTGGGCCAGCAGCGCGTCGAGTTCGGCGCGGCTCCAGTCCTGGGTGTTCAAGAAGTGTTTCAACGGCATCGGAGGGTCCTTCGCGACAGGTCTCTACAGGAAGATGGTTTCTTGCGGATGAAACTTTTTGCCGGGCCAGAAACGAAAAAACCCAGCTTCACGCTGGGTTTCGGAACGAACACGCACGTCTCCGCCTACCCAGCAACGCAAGGTTCCGGTCGGCGGGCACGCGAGGTCATCCCGGAGGCCATCCGGGCGGAGCTTGCGTAGGCGCGGTCGTTCGCTTTCATCCGTGGAATGGTCGCACGGCAGTCGCCGCAGCGCAACATGGGTTACGGGAGGGCCACCGGCGCGGCCTCGTAGGGCATCACCGAGATGCGGATGCGCAGGCGGGTACCGGGGTCCTCGGGCAGGCGCGAGCGATATTTCATGCCCTTGTACATGTAGTCCACGTCGTAGGCGATGGGCCGCTGGAACTCCTTGGCCACCGGCACGGTGCGGCAGCGCGGCGCGGCGGGCGCGGCCTGCTTCGGCTTGTCGTCGTCGGTGAACACGCCCTTGACCGAGTCCCACATCCGCGCCAGCCGGCCCTCTTCGTCCTTGGGCTGCGGTTTCGGCTGCGCCGGCTGGTCGCAGACCTTCTCGGCACGGGTCGCTCGCAGGGTTTCGTACACCGGTTCGACATTGAGTACCCGCGCGTAATCGACGCGGATGTTCTCGACCATCGGCGCCACCGGGGCGTTCTGCGCCATTCCAGCACCCGATGCCGACACCACGGCCAAAGCCAGCAGGCAGGCGGACAATCGGAGCGAATGGGCACGAATCATGCGGCGGATGGGCGATGGCGACCATTGCCAGTGTAGGCAGCGCGGCTGGCGTGGGGCTGAACACCGGACCGCCAAGGGCCTCACCCGCTAGAATTGCGGGGCCTTCCCCTCCCCTTCGCCCATGCCCCTGCGCCTGTACAACACCCTCTCGCGGCAGGTCGAGCCGTTCGCGCCGCTCGACCCCGCTGGGCCGACCATGTACGTCTGCGGCCCTACCGTCTACAACTACGTGCACATCGGCAACGCCCGCGGGCCGGTGGCGTTCGGCGTGCTGGCCGCGCTGCTGCGCCGGCGTTACGGCGGCCTGCGCTACGCGCGCAACATCACCGACGTGGACGACAAGATCAACGCCGCGGCCACGGAACAGGGCGTGCCGATCTCGGCCATCACCGACCGCTTCGCCGACGCCTACCGCGAGGACATGGCGGCGCTGGGCGTATCTGGCGAATTCGCCCCCGACATCGAACCGACCGCCACCGGGCACATCGCGCAGATGATCGCGATGTGCGAGCGCCTGATCGCCGATGGCCACGCCTACGCCGCCGACGGCCATGTGCTGTTCTCGGTGGCCAGCTTCCCCGGCTACGGCAAGCTGTCGCGGCGCGACCCGGAGGAAATGCTGGCCGGCGCGCGCGTCGACGTGGCGCCGTACAAGCGCGATCCGGGCGATTTCGTCTTGTGGAAGCCCTCCACCGACGATCTGCCCGGCTGGGATTCGCCGTGGGGCCGCGGACGTCCCGGCTGGCACATCGAATGCTCGGCGATGGCCGAGGCCCACCTGGGCCAGACCATCGACATCCACGCCGGCGGCATCGACCTGCAGTTCCCGCACCACGAGAACGAAGTCGCGCAAAGCGAATGCGCGCACGGCGGCCGCGTATTCGCGCGCTGGTGGCTGCACAACGGCATGCTGAACTTCGGCGGCGCCAAAATGGCGAAGTCGGTCGGCAACATCCAGCGCGTGCACGACCTGGTGCGCGAATACCCGCCTGAGGCGCTGCGCTACGCCCTACTCTCCGCGCATTACCGGCAACCGCTGGAATGGTCGGATGCGTTGATCGAACAGAGCGTGCGCACGCTGGACCGGCTGTACGGCACGCTGCGCGATCTGGCCGGTGTCGAAGCCGAGGCGGCGATTCCCGCAGTTGTCGAAGACGTACTGGACGACGACCTCAACACGCCGCAGGCGCTGGCCGAAATCGCCCGCATCGCCGCCGAAGCCCGCAAGGCCGAGGCGATCGATGAGAAATCGCGATTGAAAGCGGAATTGCTAGGCGCCGGCCTCGTGCTCGGCCTGCTGCAGCAGGATCCGGCCGCATGGTTCGCGCGCGGCGCTTCCTCCGAAGGCGATGCACGCATCCAGGCGCTGGTGGACGAACGCAATGCGGCGAAGAAGGCGCGCGATTTCGCCCGCGCCGACGCGATTCGCGACCGGTTGGCTGCGGAAGGCATTCTGCTGGAAGACACACCGCAGGGAGTAAGGTGGAAACGGGCATGATGCTTTTCCTTCTCTCATCGGGAGAAGGTGGCGCGAAGCGCCGGTTGAGGGTTCAGCGAATCGGCGCCAAGGCAACCGCACGAATATTGCCGCGTTCATGGAAAGTGGATTCTGCCGCTCCGCCGTACCCTCGCCCCAACCTCTCTCCCGGCGGAAGAGGGACTTAACCATGAAGCCGCAATGACAGAACCTCTCTTCCCCCTCGAACCCACCGCCGCCGAAGCGCAACAAGCGATTCGCGACGAATTCGCCTTCTTCGGCGACTGGTCCGAGCGCTACCAGTACCTGATCGACCTGGGCCGCAAGCTGCCGGCCTTCCCCAACGAGTGGAAGACCGAGGAACGCCGCCTGCTCGGCTGCCAGTCGATGGTCTGGATCGTGCCCGAGGGCGATGCGGCCAGGCTCGATTTCAGTGCGATCAGCGACTCGGCCATCGTCTCGGGGCTGATCTATCTGGCCTTGCGCGTCTACTCGGGCCGCAGCGCGCAGGAGATCCTCGCCACCACGCCGGATTACATCGCCGACATCGGCCTGGCCAAACACCTGTCGCCGACCCGCAGCAATGGCCTCGCCTCGTTGCTGGCCTTCATCCGCGAAACCGCGAAGAGGGCGGCGGAATGAGCGCCAAGCCCCTGGGAGCGCGCTTGCGCGCGAATGCTTCTGCACTTGGGGAATCGCAAGACCAAGAGCATTCGCGCGCAAGCGCGCTCCCACAGGTGCCGGCGTGAATCAGGCTGCTGCCTCCCCCTTGCACAGCCTCGGCTTCCGCTGGCTGATGCTGTATCGCATCTGCACCCTGTTCTCGTACCAGATCGTGGCGGTGGCGGTGGGCTGGCACGTGTACGAGCTGACCCGCGATCCGTGGTCGCTCGGCCTGATCGGCCTGGCCGAGGTGATTCCGTTTTTCTGCGTGGCGCCGTTCTCGGGCTATCTGGTCGATCACCTGCCGCGGCGCAAGCTGGGTGCGGCGGCCTGCCTCGGCCTTGCGGTCAACGCCGGCCTGCTTGTCCTGCTTGCCGCCGGCCTGCTGCCGCTGCATGGCCTGTGGCCGATCTACCTGGCCATTGCGGTCGGCGGCATCGGTCGCTCGTTCCTCGGCCCGGTCTACAACGCACTGTTCGCCCGCGCGCTGAAACGCGAACAGTTCGCGCGCGGCGCCAGCATGGGCAGCGTGGTATTCCAGACCGGCCTGGTGCTGGGCCCGGCGATAGGCGGCGTGCTGATCGGCGCGGTCGGCAAATCGGCGACCTATGCCGTGGCCGCGGTCTTCGCGGTGGCCGCCGCGCTGGCCCTGCTGACCATGCCGGTGACCGAGCCGGCGCAGCAGCAACAGCGCGGTCCGGTGTTCGCCAGCATCGGCGAAGGCCTGCGCTTCGTATTTGGCCACCAGATCCTGCTGGGCGCGCTGGCGCTGGACATGTTCTCCGTCCTGTTCGGCGGCGCGGTGGCACTGCTGCCTGCGTTCATCAAGGACATCCTGCACGAAGGCCCCGAAGCGCTCGGCATCCTGCGC